>JANMYQ010000154.1:0-24247 GCA_031382215.1 Methylibium sp. | reverse complement strand
GTTCGTGGCCGAACTGGCGGCGCAACTTCCGGCCAGCCCCGGCGGCAGCAGAGTGGCGCCGCCGGAGCTGGTGTGGCAGGCCGCGCAGACAGATCACGCTGGCGCGCTGGTAGCGGCCTGGCTGGCCGGCACGGAACTGCCACCGCTCAAGGCACCGCGACAGCGTCTGTAGTGGCTGCGGCGCCTGCAACTTCTTCGTGGCCTTCGCCGGGGCCGGCGTCGGGCGCGCCGTGCCAGCGCGGGGCCGCTTTCGGGGCCTGGAGGGGCGCTTGGAGCGGCGCCGATTCGACCACGGCCGGCGTGCCTTGCGAAGGCGGGCCCAGCCACTCGGGCCGCCAGGTGTCCAGCGCCTGCTGAGCTGCGATCCGGCGCTCCAGCGGCATCCGCCGCATGCCGTTGATGACCGCGCCGACGCGCCGCACATCGACCTCGCCGCTGCGCACCATTTGCGCCAGCGCAGCGTCGGGGTTGCGCAGCAGGCTGGCCAGCCAGGCCGCTTCCACTGGCGCCAGCGCGGCCGCGGGTTTGCCCAGCAGCGCTTGCGCCGCCGCGTGCGCGCCGCACCGGCCGTCGCCCCACGGTGCGAGTGCCAGGTACAGGTTCAGCACGCGCGCCTTGCCGAGCGTGCGGTCCAGTTCCACCGCGTACAGCAGTTCGCGCAGCTTGCGCGCGTGGCTGGGCCGGTCGCCGGTGTAGACCAGCTTGGCGAGTTGCTGCGACAGCGTGCTGGCGCCGCGCGGGCGGTCGGGTTCTTCGTTGCCACCGGCGCGGCGCTTGCCGGACCACGCGGCCAGGATCTCGTTCAGGTCGTAGCCGGCGTGTTCGTGGAAACGCTGGTCTTCGGCAGCGACCACGGCGCGCGGCAGCCAGAGGCCGAACAATGGGGTGAACGCGCGCGCCGGCCGGGCGCCGCAGGCCGGCACCGCGCCGATCAAGGCCTCGGTGCCCAGGCCGGAGACCGTGAAGCCTTCGATGCGCGGCTTGATGCTCAGCTCGCGCGACGGCAGGCGCAGCCGCGCGCTGCCGCCGATGCGGCCTTCGATCTGCGCGCGAGCGAGTTCCGGAATTGCACTGGCGAACAGGCCGAACGCTTGGTCCATCGGCGTGTCGGGCAGGCTGAATTTCAGTTCGGCCTGGTCTGATTCGATGCGCGCACTCCATTGCCCGCGCACCACTCGCGGTGCCTCGCCCAATGCGAACGTGCCGTGCAACTTCATCTGCAGGTCACGCTCCAGCGTGAACTCCACGCGCGCCAGCACGATGCGATCGCGCCCCAATTCACGGCGCTCGAACGAACACGGCGTGCAGGTCACTCGCCAGGTGCCGGGCCGGGCCTCGGCCGTCCACTGCACCGGCCCGAAGCGTGTGTCGAGCCGCCGCCCTTCCAACAGGCCGAGCGTGAAGGGGTGCGTGGCCATGCGCAGCAAGGTGGGCATGCTGACCTCACGCTGCCAGCGTCCCAGCCGCAACGTCTCGGTCCACTCGCCCGGCGCCGGGCGCAGGATCAGCGCGGCGCTCGCGGCCAGCGCCACAACACACACCAGCACCACGGCGCACAACGCGCCGGCCCACAGCGCGACTTTCATCAGGGTTCTCTTCACAGCGCCCTCGCAGTGGTGACGGCCAACCACGGCCCGGTGGATTGGCCCAGTTGCGCGGCCCAGAACCAGCTCGATGCGTCGGTGAAGACCTGCCCTTTGGCATCGACGATGCGCTCGCACACGCGCGTGGGCCGGCCATCGCGTTCGGCTACGAAGCAACGCCACCGGCCTTGCTGCGCGTCACGCTCCAATTGCGCTTGCAGGATGCGGTAACCCAGGCCGCGGTAACAATCGGCCGCCGGGTGCAGCATGCGGGTGGGCTGCTGCACTTCGCGCAAGACCAGCACCTGCTCACCATCGGTCAGGCGCGCCATGCGGCCGGGGAAGCGCGCGGCGAACCGTTGCTCCACCGCGCTGAAGGCAAGCGGCCGCAGCGGTTTGCCGTGCCAGGTGGCGGGCCACTCATTGGCGATTTCCGAAGCCGCCGACGACGCGGCCGCCGCGCTCCCCTGCCGCAAGCCCGGTGCCAGCGCACACAGCCCCAGCACCAGCGCAAACACCAACTTCACATCAAGACTGCGCATGGTCGCCTCCCTGCATCACCATCACCACCGCGGCGCACACGGCCGCCAGCACCACCAGGCCGACACCCTGGTGCACCGCCTCGGAAACCGGCACCGGCGACGCCTGCGTCGCCTCCAGCGCCACCAGCACGCTGTTGCGCAGCACGTTGCCGCTGAGCACCAGCACGCCGACCCACGGCAGCCGGCGCAGGAATGCCCCGTCACGCTGGGGCCGGAACGCCGCCACCGCGCAGGCGCAGAAGTACGCCATCCACACCATCTGCACGCCCGAACAAGGCGCGTCGACGATGACCAACCTGCCCTCCACCACCATCGCCGTGCCGCTGCGCTCGACCGCCCAGCCTGCCGCCTGCAAGCCCCAGGTGCTGAGCTGCGCAGTCACCACGCGCAGCGGAAAGCCGGCGTAAAACTGCAGCGACGACACCACCGGCAGCGCCAGCACCGCCAGGCCTGCCAGCGGCAACATCGCCGTGCCGGCCGGCATGAAGGCACGCAGCCCGGCCGCCAGCGCCAGCGCGGCGAACAGCGCGCCGAACAGCGGCGGTGCGGCCAGCGCGCCCACCGTCGCCGCCACGCTGGCCAGCAGCGCCACGGCCAGCCAGGCCGGCCGCGGCTGCGCGCGCAGCGTGGGCTCCATGCGCCACACCGCAAACACCAGCACCCCGAGGGCGGCCACGCCGAGCGGGTCGTCCGAGCCATCGGCCACGCGCGCCGCGGCCCAGCGCCAGTGCGGCCACAGCGCTGCGGCCTGCAGGGCCAGCCAGGCCAGCGGCGGCAGCGCCTCGAAGCGGGCCAACCAGCGGCCGGCCGCGTTCGTGGCGATGCTCGCGCTGCCTGCCACGTTCGATGAGGCGCGGCCAGACAGCGCACACAGCGTCATTGGCTCACCAGTGAAAATCGAGACGTTCACGCTGCGCCCCTTACTTGCGGCGTCGCGCCAGCACCGTGCTCACCACGATGCCCAGCACGATCAGCATCGCCAGCCACGCACTCGGCTCGGGCGTGCTCGGCACCTCCGCTCCGATCGCCAAGTTGCTCACCCCCTCCGGCAGCGGCGACGGCTGATTCACCGTCGGCGCCAGCGCCGGGTTCGGGTTGCGCACGATGTGGTCCACCGCGATGAAGCTGGTGTATTGCGTCAGCAGGCCGTACGTCAGTCCCAGCTCGGTGATGGCGGCCTTCTGCGCGCTGCCGCCTTCGAGCGCTTCCTGGTCGGTCAGCGCGGCGATGCGCTGGCGCGCCCACAGGTGGCGCAGTGCGGCCGAGGTCGTGTCTTCCAGACCACTGGCCGACACCTCGCTGCTGTACGCGCCTTCGGCACTGCGCCCTTCGATCACCAGCCTGCCGCTGGCCGGCACACCCGCCTGGCCACGCCACTTGCCGAACAGCACCACCGGCCGGCCACCCAGCACGTCGGGCAATTGCGCCAGCGCGGGTTGCACGTCGTAGACGTCCAGGCCTTCGAAGCGCGCTTTCACGTTCGTCAGCACCGGCGAGTCGATCATCTTGCGCAGCCGTTCGGCTTGCGCTGCCGCCTGGTCGGGCTTGGTGACAACAAAGGCCTCGCCCTGGCCGGCGCGCGCGATGCCTTCGATCAGGTGCCGGTTCACGCTGTTGCCGATGCCGAACGCGAACACGTTGCTGCGGTTCAGGTTCTTCGCGATTAGCTGGAAGACTTCGGCCTCCACCGTCACGTAGCCGTCGGTCACCACGATCACGCTGCGCGACACGTCGGCCGCCTTCGGCAGCGCGGCAATGCGCTTGAGCGCCGGCACGATCTCGGTGCTGCCGCCGCCGCCCATCTGCTTGATGGTGGCGAGCGCCTGCTCGATGTTGGCGCGCGTGGCCGGCACCGACGCGGGCGACAGCAAACGGTTGCTGCCCGAGAACAGCATCACGTTGAAGGTGTCGCTCGGGCGGAGGTTGCCGATCAGGTTCTGCAGCAGCACCTTCGACGTCTCCAGCGGGTAGCCGTGCATCGAGCCCGAGATGTCGACGACGAAGATGTACTCGCGCGGGTTGATCTGCGCCAGCGGCACGGCCTTGGGCGGCTCGACCAGCGCGAGGAAGAAGTTCTCGGCGTCTTTGCCCTCCGAGCCGCGGAACAGCATCAGGCCCGACTCGATGCGGCTGCCGGCCAGGCGGTAGTTCAGGATGAAGTCGCGGTTGTTGGCGGGCTTGCCGGCCGACGCCAACTGGGCACTGGCATGGCGCGTGCCGGTACCGTCGATGAGGATCTCGTGTGACGGCGAGCTGAGTTCCTTCAGCGCCAAGGGCGCATCCAGCGTGACCTTGATGTCGAACGCCGCGGTAGGCGCCTCACCGGCCTTAAGGTACGGCGCAGCAACCCACTTCTCGCCCGCCGCCGCCCCTTGCGGCGAGTTGTAGCGCGGGCCCACGACCGTCGGGAACACGAAGCCGTAAAGCGCGTCGGTCGGCGTCAGCAGCTCGGTGTAGCGCAGCTCCACCGCCACGTCGTCGCCGGGCAGGATGTTGGCCACGTTCATCTCGAACACGTTCGGGCGGTGTTGTTCCAGCAGCGCGCTGGTCTTGCCTTCCTTCTTCGCGGTTTGGTATTCGATGCGCGCCTGCTGCTTCTCGCGGATGCTCGCGGTCAGCAGCCGTTCGCCCAGGCGCACGTTCATCGCGTAGACCGCCGCCTGCGTGGAGCCGGGGAAGACGTAGCGCGCTTCGATGGCACGCTGGCCTTCGTTGCGGTAGTGCTGCGTCACGGTCACATCGGCAATCACGCCCGAGATGCGCACGTCGACACGGGTGGCCTTGAGCGGCAGCCTGTCGGTGCCGGGCTCGCTGCTGTTGATCTGGAAGTACGGGCTCTGTGCCTTCAGCGCTTCGGAGTCGTCGGCGTGTGCCGGCGACCACAGCACCAGCAGCAAGGTGGCGAACACCGCCACGGCCAGGCACAACAACACGCGGCCCGTGCGGGTCAGGGGTCGAAGCGGGTGGAAAGCAAAGCGCAACACGGGGCGGCCGAGGTGGCGCCACGGCGACGGTGGCAAGGGCGTGCGGGGACGGGATGGCATGACAGTTCTCTCCTTGGGGCAGGCACCACCGGTGCGGTGGGCTTGCAGCCAAGGATCGACGTGCCGTGCGAAGCGGGTTTGAAGGCGAACGGCCGTTGTGTGAAGGCGCTGTGAAATTGGCGCGAAAGCTGACGGCCATTTGATCTGAGGCAAGCCCTCCACCCGCCGTCAGTGAGACGCTGGGGTTTTGCTCCCTCTCCCCTGCCCTCACCCCTGCCCTATCCCAGAGAGGGAGAGGGAGCAACACAAAGGAGGCCCCATGACCCACGCCACCCTCAGAATCATCCGCGACGAACATGCCGCGCTGGCGGCCATGCTGCGCTCGATCGTGCTGCTGCTAGCGCAGCACCGCCGCCAGGGCAGCCTGCCCGACTTCGCGGCCTTGCGCGCGATGCTGTTCTACGTTGACGAATTCCCCGAGATGCGCCACCACCGCAAGGAGTCGGAGCTGCTGTTCCCCAAGCTGCGCGCGCGCACGCCGCTGGCGCGTGAACTGCTCGACCACCTGGACGGTGAACACGGCCAGGGCGAGCGCCGTATCCGCGACCTCGAGCACGCGCTGCTGGCCTTCGAGATCATGGGCGAACCGCGCCGCGCGGCCTTCGAGCAGAAGGCCCAGCGCTATGTGGACTTCTACCTCGCCCACATGGCGATGGAAGAGCAGCAAATCCTGCCGCTGGCCGAACGCATGCTGACCGCCGCCGATTGGGCCGAGCTCGACGCCGCCTTCAGCGCCAACCGCGACCCGCTGACCGGCCACGAACCCGAGGCCGACTACCGCGCGCTGTTCTCACGCATCGTGAACCTGGTGCCAGCGCCGATCGGCCTGGGCGCGGCGGCCTGAGCGGCGCGGGAGCACGCCGCTCGCCGCGCCGCGCCGCGGACCTGATCCGCGCAGGCCGGCAGGTGCCGGCATCGGCATCGGCATCGGCATCGGCGCCCACGCCAGCGCCCGCGCCTGCGATCTCACGCGCTTACTTGGGCGCCCCGCTCCGCATCATCATGTCGCACATGTCGTGGCGCGGCGGCTCCATGGCCGTGCCGCTGGCGCGAGCCCGTTCGGTCATCTCGCGCCGGTGCTGGTCGGCGAGGGCCCGGCACTCGGCGGGCGACTTCGCCTCCATCATCTTGCGGTGATGCGCGTCACGCTCCGGCGGCGACATCATGGCCCAGCCGGCGGTGTTGTCCGGGCCCATCTGCATACCTTGCATACCTTGCATACCTTGCATGCCTTGCCCGCCCTGCATGCCGCCCATGCCCTGGCCCGTACCGTGCATGCCGCGATCGTGTTGTGCGCAGCCGGCCAGCAGGCCACCCGCCAACACCAAACCGACCAGCGTCGAAGTGATTCCTGCCATGTCAATCTCCTTCAGGCACCGTGGCCTGTGTGATGGCATCGTAGGCAGCGCGTGCAGCCTTGCGTTGACGCGGCGCAATGCGCGTTGCGGCACGACACACCGGGCCTGGCGCACGGCTTGACGCACGTCAAGCGCCTGCGTTGGCGGCCGCCTACGCTTGGAGAACCGCGAGGGACTTGATCAGCGTTGCCTTAGCGTCACGCGGTCGCGTCGGCGCAGCCACCAGCCCACCCAGCCAGGAATCACCGCCATGGACACTGCCACCCACACCCTCGACCAAGCGACCCGCGATGCACGCGACCGCCTGGCCGGCAGCCTGAAGAAGATGGTCGAGGAGTCCGAACACCTGCTCAAGAGCGCCCAAGGCGCGGGCAGCGACACGTTCAACGCCGCGCGCGACCGCTTCGAGGCCCAGTTGCGCCACGCCCGGTCCGAACTCGAGACGCTGCAAGACGAGGCCCTGCACAACGCAAGGCGCGCCGCCCGCGCCGCCGACCATGTGGTGCACGAGCACCCGTATACGGCCATGGGCATCACTGCCGGCGTGGGCCTGCTGCTGGGCCTGCTGATCGCGCGGCGCTGAGCCGTCGCAGCGCTGACCGCGGCGCGCGTCGCTCGCTGGCTGCGCTGACGGCCGCCACCACGCGCGACAGCTTGCCGCTGCCCGCGTGGCGCCCTGGCGCCTGCTTGCCGTGCGTGACGCTCACGTTGGCCAGGCCCTGGCGCACCAGGAACTCCCCGAGCGCGGCACGCGCACGGCCGAACGCGGCGGCCGGGTCGTGCACCTCGGCCTCGAAACGCAGTTCCAGTGCCGCGGGCCCGGTACACAGCAACTGGAACTGGGCCACGTGCGCGCCCTCTTCGATCACCGTCAGCAGCGCCAGCGGCAACAGCGTGACCGGGCGATCGCGCGCATCGTGCAGCACCAGCGCGTCGTCGGCGCGGCCCTGCACCTCGATGACCGGAAAGCGGCTGCCGCAAGCGCAGGGCTGCGGGTCGAAGCGCACGCTGTCGCCGAGCCGGTAGCGCAGCAAAGGCTGGGTGTGGTTGGCCAGGTTCGTCAGCAGCACGGAGTGCGACGCTTCGCCGGGCGGCACCGGACGCAACTGCGCGTCCACCGGTTCGAGAATCAGCCAGTCGTCGTTCAGGTGCAGGTGGCCGTGGGCGCACTCGGTGGCCATCGAGAAGAACTCGGACGAACCGTAGTTGTTGCGCAGCGTGGCGCCAAAGGCGGCCCCGATGCCGGCCCGCTGCGCGCCGGTGAGCTGTTCGCCACCGACCCACACTTCGGTCAGCGCCAGCGCCAGCGTGCCGTCGTTCTGGCACTGCGCCAGCGCCGCCGCACAACTGGGGTAGGAGATCAACACCGTGGGCGCAAACGCCTGCAGTTGGCGCGCAAGGTCGGGAAGCGCGTCCTGCACCGAGAAGGTCCGCACCTCGGGGCCCAGCCACTGCAGCATCGGTGGCAAGGCGCGGGCCGCGAAGCGGCGCAGCCGCTCGATGCTGGCGACCCCCGCAAAGTGGCCCCCGGTGGCGGCGACGAACGCGAAGCGTTGCCCCATGCCCCAACCCGGCACACCGTGCTGTCGCAGGCGCATCGCATCGAGCGCGTCGTAGACCGCCAGGCTCTGGGCGTCCTGCACGAAGATGCCCGGCTGGCCGCTGGTGCCCGAGCTGGTCCAGACCATGTAGTCGCCGAGGTAGGCGTCGGCCAGGCGGCCGGGCTCGCTCAGGAACTCGTCGACGCCGGCTCGCGTGATGCGCCGGTCGGTCGCCCAGCGGTCGAAGTGGTGCATCAGCTCGGCTTTTTCGACCGGCTCGAGGGTGTCGAGACGCTGGGCACCGGGGGCGCCCAGGCGCTGACGGTAGAACGGCGAGCCTGCCGATACCGCCGCGAGCAGGCGCGCGAGGCGCACGTCACGCTGGCGCCGGCCAGCGCCCTGCGGGTCGAGCCCGGCGGCGCACACCTCGCCCAGCGTGCGCGTCCACACCCAGGGGTCGATCGCCACCGAGCTGTGGACGTTCATGGCTGCATCATCCCCGCGCGGGCCGCGGCAAGTCCTTGAGGGGGATCAATTCAGGGGGATCAAGCTCAAAAATAGAGCGCGATCACCTCGCTGACCTTGTCGTCGACGCCCACCAGCGGGATCGCCAGCACCGAGCGCAGCCCGAACGCCTGCAACTCCTGCCACTCTTGCGACCAGGCCCGGCCGGCCGCGGCGTCGGCGCTCGCCACTTGAGCCACCGCACTGCTCCAGGCCTGGCCGATCGGGCCGAGCGCGCTGGCCGGCGTGGTGCTGCCGGAGTCGGCGGCCAGGCGGCCGGCGCGTTCGCAGAAGCCGAACGCGCGCTGCAGGCCCTGGCCCGACTCGTCGGGCAACCAGCTCTCGATGCGCCGCGCGATCGGCGACTGCGGCGACGACAGCAGGCTCACGACCCAGGTCTGGTGCGTGCGCGTGCTGCACGGCATGGCCAGGCCTCGCACGATGCCGGCGCTGGCTGCCGCCTGTGCACGCAGAAAGTGGCGCGACTCGCCGATGTTTTCGATGAACACTGCCGCCTCGCGCTGCCACGCCAGGCCCGGCAGCCCTTGGCCGCGCGGCAGAAAACTGTCGCGGCTGAGGGCTTCGAGGTCGGGGTCGGTGGCGCCGAAATAGCCCTCCGACAGGCGCAGGTCGCTTTCCACGCGCGGGTCGTTGCGCCAGAGTTCGATGGCACCGACCTGCTGTGCGGCCGGCGCATCGCCTTGGCCGCACAACAGCACCACCACCGAGGTCAGCCGCTCGCCGACGAAGATCGGCAGCGCAATGGCACAGTCGAGCCCGGCCGCGCGCGCCGCCGCGGCGCGCCGGAAGTACGAACCCTCCAGTTGACGCAACAGCAATGGGCGCCCTGCTTCCCAGGCGTTGCCGGGCAGGCCTTCAGCGCGCCCGAAGCACATCGTGCGGGTGATGGCACCGAACGCCGGTGCCGACTCGAACAGGCCGCCCGCCAGTTCCAGCAGGCTGCCGTCTGCGGACGGCAGCCACACTTCGGCGACCCGGATGAAGGTGTTCATGCAGGGCATCATCGGGGGCAAGCAGCAAGTTGCATGCCGCACTTCGCCGCAGAGGGTGTGCGGCGAGGTGCATCATTCGGGCTTCACCACCCTCCCGGAGCCCGGTTTTGACGCCTTTGCACATTGCGGTCCTCGACGACGACGCCGACATCACCGAACTGCTGGGCAACTATCTGCGTGGCCAGGGTTTCCGTGTCAGCGAGGTGCACAAGGGCGCCGAGCTGATGGCGCTGATGGCCGACGACACGCCCGACCTGGTGCTGCTGGACCTGGGCTTGCCGGGCGAAGACGGTTTTGTGATCGCACGCCGGCTGCGCGAACACTGGCAGTGCGGCCTGGTGATCGTGACCGGCCGCGGCGATGCGGTGGACAAGATCGTCGGCCTGGAAATCGGCGCCGATGATTACGTGACCAAACCCTTCGACCTGCGCGAGCTGCTGGCGCGCATCAAGGCGGTGCTGCGGCGCACGCAGGGGCACGCGGCGCCGCCGCCGACGACGCTTGTAGCCAATGTGCAAAACACGGTGGCCACCGCTGCAGTGCGCGAACGCTGCCGCTTTGCGGGCTGGCTGCTCGACCTGGGCGCGCGCCGCCTGCACGCCCCCTCCGGCGCCGACGTGGCGCTGACGCACGGCGAGTTCGAACTGCTCACGGTGTTCGCGGCGCACCCGGGGCGTGTGCTGTCGCGCGACTTCCTGCTCGAACACACGCGCGGGCGCGAGGCCGGGCCGTTCGACCGCACGGTGGATGTGCAGATCGGCCGGCTGCGCAAGAAGATCGAAGCCGACCCGCAAGACCCGCAGATCCTCAAGTCGGTGCGCGGCGCGGGTTACGTGCTGGTGGCGCCGGTGAGCAAGGAGTGAGCACCGCGTGAGCGCAGACCCGAGCGCAGACCCGACCGCCGACGGGTCGGCAAAGAGCACCGACCCCGGCATGTTCCGCGCGCTGTTCGACGCCAACCCCGACGGCGTGCTGCTGGTGGACAGCGGCGGCCGCATCGTGCTGGCCAACCCGGCCGCGAAAGCCCTGCTGGGCTACGGCGACGATCGGCTGATCGGCATGCCGGTCGATGCACTGGTGCCCGACCACGCGACCTCGGTGCACGCGGCGCACCGGCGCGGTTATGCGCACAACCCTCGCGCGCGGCCGATGGGCACCGACATGGAGCTCAGCGCCAAGCGTGCCGACGGCAGCGAGGTGCTGGTCGAGATCGCCCTCAGCCCGCTGGCCGGCAGCAGCGGCCTGGTCGTCGCATCCTTGCGTGGCGTGGGCATGTACCCGCGCATGCAGCGCGCGCTGCAGCGGGCCCACTACAGCGAACACGTGGTGCAGGTCGGCCGCCTGGCGGTCGACACGCGCGACCCGAAAGAGCTGCTCGGCCATGTGCCGCAAGTGGTGGCGCAGGCGATGCGCACCGACACCGTGGTCGTCTACCTGCTCGATCCGACCGGCACCGAGTTGGCGCTGGCCAGCAGCTTCGGCCTGGCCGGCGCACAAGGGGCCGGCGCACCAGGGACCGGCGTACGAGCGGCCGACACGCACCAGCCCAACCGCGCCGACACGCCGTTGGGCTACGTGGTGGCCCACGCCGCGCCGGTGATCGTGGCCGACTTCGCCGCCGAGCAGCGCTTCGAGGTGCCGCAGACGCTGCTCGACGACGGCATCGTCAGCGGTCTGGCGGTGCCGCTGAACGACAAGGGCAAGGTCATCGGCGTGCTGGCCGCGCGCTCGCTCAGCCCGCGCAACTTCGGCGCCGAGGAGGTGGCGTTCCTGGTGGCGCTGTCGAACCTGCTGGCCACCAGCCTGCAGCGCACCCAGACCGAAGCCCAGCTGAGCCATGCGCAACGCATGGAAAGCGTGGGCCAGTTGACCGGCGGCATCGCACACGACTTCAACAACCTGCTCACCGTGATCCAGGGCAACCTGCAGATGCTGGCCGAGCAGGCGGCCGTGAGCGGCGACCGGCATTGCCAGCAACTCGTCAACGCCGCCACGCGCGCCGGCCAGCGCGGCGCCGAGCTGACCGGCAAGCTGCTCGCCTTCTCGCGCCGCCAGGCGCTGGCGCCGCAACGCGTGGAGCCGGCGGCGATGCTCGAGTCGCTGGCCGACATGCTGCGCCGCACGATCGGCGAACACATCCACCTCGAGGTGCATGCACAGCCCGGTTGCCCGGCCTGCCGGGCAGACCCGGTGCAACTCGAATCGGCGCTGCTCAACATCGCCATCAACGCCCGCGACGCGATGCCCGACGGCGGCAGCCTGAGCTTTTCGTGCGCCGGTTTCGACGCCGATTCGGCGCGCTTGCCGACCGAATTTCCGGCCGAGCTGCGTGCCGATCCGGCAGCCGGTACCGGCTCACGCCAGTGGGTGCGCATTGCGGTGCGCGACTCCGGCACCGGCATGTCGGCCGCCGTGCGCGAGCGCGCCTTCGAACCCTTTTTCACCACCAAGGAGGCCGGCCGCGGCACCGGGCTCGGGCTGAGCACGGTGTACGGTTTCGTCAAGCAGTCGGGCGGCGCGATCCGCATCGACAGCGCCCCCGGCGCAGGCAGCACCGTGGCCTTGTGGCTGCCGGCGATCGCGCTGGCGCAGGAGGCGCAGGCCGTGGCGCGGAGCAGCGCGCCGCTCGCGGCCGGGGTTGGCCTGCGCCTGCTGGTGGTCGAGGACGACGGCGACGTGCGCGCCGTCGCCGTCGCCTTCCTCGAAGGGCTGGGCTGCCGGCTGACGGCCTGCGCCAGCGCTGACGCAGCGCTCGCGGCACTGGCCGACGCGCTAGCTGCGCAGGCACCGTTCGACCTGCTGTTCAGCGACATCACCTTGGGTCCGGGGCTCGACGGCATTGCCCTGGCCGAGCGTGCGCAGGCGCTGCAGCCGCACCTGCGCGTGTTGCTGACCTCGGGTTACTCCAAATATCTGGCGGGTGCCGCAGCACCCGACGCCGGCCCGGCACCGCCGTGGCCGGTGCTGCGCAAACCGTACACGCAGGACGAACTGGCGGCCGCGGTGGCGGCGTCGGTCGCGCAGGCTATTGCAGTACCGGCAGCGCCTGCAGCTCCGGCGGGTTGACGGCGTCCTGCACGAAGTCGGCCAGCGCCTGCACGCACGGAATGGCAATGTCGCGCCGGCCCTTCTCGTCGAAGCGGATCAGGCCGCCACGGGCCAGCTTGCCGAACGCGCGGCTCACGGTTTCCAAGGTCATGCCCAGGTAGTTGCCGATCTCGGCGCGTGTCATGCGCAGAGTCACCTGGTCGGTGCGGATGCCGCGCTCGGCCAGCGCCTCGGCCCAGCCGTGCACGAAGTCAGCCACGCGCGCATCGGCCGGCAAAGTGCCCAGTGCGAGCAGCCAGTCGCGGTCGCGCGCGAGCTGGCTGCTCATCGCGGCGTGCAGTGCGTGCATCAGCGCCGGCACCTCGGCCGCCACCTTCAGCAGCGCGCTGTAGTGCACGCTCCAGACCTCGCCGGTGTCCATCGCGATCGCGTCGCAGGCGCAGCGGCCCGAGGCAATGCCGTCGAAGCCGATCCAGTCGCCCTTGAAGTGCAGGCCGACCATCTGCTCGCGTCCGTCGGGCGCCAGGTTGATGGTCTTGAACACGCCCGCGTTGACGATGTGCAGGCTGGTGAACGGATCGCCAGCGTCTTGCACGGCGTCGCCCGCATGCACGGTGCGGCGCGTGAACGGCACGTGGCGCTCGATCAGCGCGAGTGATTCGCGCCAGCGCTGGCTCGGTGCTTCGACACTGCGCAGCGCGCGCGGTGCCTTGGCGGCCGCCGGGGCGTAGTGCGGGTGGGCGGCGGGCACCGCAGCGGCGGCTTCTTCACGATTCACCAGGTTCATCATCTGCATCTCCTCGTTCACCATGAGCGCAAGCGTAGAAGGCGTGTGAAAACAGCCTGCCAACGCTGAGCGCCAGCGCGTAACGGTGCGTGAACACCGCGTAAATGCCGGGTGACAGCCTGTGTCGCGCGAGCATCGGCTGGCGGACGCATTTGGCGCTTACGCCCGGTACGTGGCGCCGATCTTGACGCGCGTCAAGCACCGGCGCCGCCACCTGCCTACGCTTGCGCGACCGGCACCCGCCCTGAACGACCCAGCCCCTGCCGGGGTCCCGTGAACCCGCCCTACGCCTTGAAGAACCGCAGCCTGCTTTCGCTCGACGACCTGAGCGCGCGCGACCTCGTCCTGCTGCTGACGCTGGCGCATGCGCTCAAGCGGGAGCGTCGCGAAGGCCGCGAGCAGCAGCAATTGCGCGGCCTGCACATCGCCACGCTCGCCGCGGCCGGCGCCGCGCATGCCGACGATCCGCTCGAAACCGCTGCCGCGGAACAAGGTGCGCTGGTCGTGCACCTCGGCCCGCAACCGCCGCCGCAACCCGGCCACGCCGACCGACACGAGTTGCCCGGGCTGCTCGGGCGCCTGTACGACGCTGTCGAAGTGCGCGGCATGCCGCGGGCCGCGCTGCGCGAGTTCGCGAGCCGCTGCAGCGTACCGGTTTACCGCGACCTCGGCGACGCCGCACACCCGGCGCGCGTGATCGCCGACCTGATGTCGATGCAGGAACAGACCGGCAAGCCGCTCGAACGCAGCGCCGTGGCCTGGCTCGGTGACGCGCACAGCGAGCGCGGCGAGGCGCTGATGCAGGGCGCGCTGCTGATGGGCATGGACCTGCACATTGCCGCCGTCGGTGCCCGCCGGCCGGACGGCGACCGCTTGGCGCACCTGCGCGGCCTGGCCCTGGCCCACGGCGCGCGCCTGAGCCTGCACGAGTCGGCCGCGGAAGCGCTGCTCGGGTGCGACTTCGGCTACGACGACCGGCAAGCGATGCCGCTGCGGCCGACGCCCTCGGACCCGCCGCTGCTGCACGGCGGCCGCGACACCTCGCTCGACGGCAACCGGGTCCACGCCGTCAAGGCACTGCTGGTGGCGACGCTGGCCTGAGCGCGCGCCCTTCCCCATCCACCCCCGTCACCTCACCCGCCCCGCAGCCACACCCGGCGAGAAAACGGGTCCACCACCAGCGCCCCGCGCGCCACGAACGACGCGCCCAGCTGCGCGGCCGGTTGCGCCCAGGTGCCGATGCCGCCGCAGGCTGACGCGGCAGCGGGGGTGCGCTTGACGAACAGCGTGACCGTGGTGCCGGCCGGCGTGCGCAGCAGCTTGCCTTGCGCGTCTTGCAGCCCGAATGGCGTGGCGCGGGCCAGTTGCCAGGCTTCGATGGGTTCGCTCACGCCGGCCACGCACGTGCTCAGGCGCAGGCCGATGTCGGGGCGCGGTTTCATCACCACGCCGGCGTGCCGCAGCGCGTCGAACAGCGCCGTGTTGATGTTGAGCGAATAGGGGCTCCGGCCGTCGTCGTAGCCGGTGTCGAGTTGCGCCATCGCCTGGACCGGGCCGATGCGCACCGGAATCGTCGGGATGTTCACGCAATTCGGCGGGCCGCCGGCCAGTGGGCAGCTGAGTTGCTGCGGGCCTTCGGCGTAGTAGTCGCGCGTCGACAGGGCCCGGAAGCCCGCGGCGGCCAGCGCAGCGTCGCTGCAGAACTGCCCGCGCGCGGCGCGATGCAGCCGGCCGGCGCGGTAGTCCAGCGTGTAGACGTGCGAGGACAGGAAGTCGGTGCCGATCACGCCGGCCTGGCGCACCTTCGAAGTGGCGGGTACCTGTGGCTGCCGCCGCAGTTGCACAGGGCCCCAGGGGCCGAAGAACTCGAAGCCGGCGTAACGATCGAGCGTGCCCGACAGCGGCGCCGGCGCGCCGTGGCCGCCAAAGCCTGCCGGCGCAATGCTGCTGGTGGTGGCGCCGAAGTCGAGCACGAAGTAGCCACTGCGCCCGGCCACGCGCACCGGCGTGTAAGGCATCTGGCGGTCCACCAGCAAGCGGGCGGTCTGGCCCAGGCAGGGCAGAGCGGGCGGGGCGGCATGCGCGGCCGGCAGCCCGGCCAAGCCGAGCAGGCACCACAAGACAGGAATGGCGGCGCGGCGAATGGCGGTTGCGACAGACATGGCAGCGAGCGGCTGGCTGGATGCACCATTGTCCGTGCGGCCAGCGGCCCTGCCGCGCCGCACCCTCACTTCACAGGTAGAGAAAGCCCAAGCTGCTTTCGCGCGGATCGAGTTGGCGAACGTCCTCGATCGACACCGCGGACTGGAGCCCGTCGAGATCGGCCAGCCCCGGGATGTAGAGCTGGTTCAGGCGCCGCGCCGAAATCTGGTTCTGGTGCGGCAGGCTCACAACCCCCTTGCGCCCCTTGGCCGGCGTCACCACGGAATTGCCCAGCCCGCGCCAGGCCAGCAGATCGTGCACGACCCGGGCGCGAACCAGCATGCTGGCATCGCTCCACTCTGGCGGCACCAGGCACAGCACGCGCATCGCCAGGCCGACGTGGATGTCGTGGCTGATCGCGAAGTTGACGAGCTGCTGGAACTCGCGCTTGTCGATCCACCATCCGCCCTTCGCAACGTCCCTGGGGGCGGCCCGCCCCCCGCCGAAGCGGTAGATCGTCGAGCCGGTCCTGATCACGTGACGCTCGGGGTCGATCATGCCGCCGGTTCGGGCATGGGCCAGCACCTTGCCGCCCGCGTCAACGATGGCCCGGGCCGGCGACAGGTCGGTGCCGATCGCGACCCTTCGGCTCCTGGCCTGCTCGAACGCAGCTCGATTGGCGAATTGAGACATGGCGTGGTGCTCCCGGTTCAGCCGGCGCGCTGCCGCGCCACGGAGAGGTAGCGCTCGCGCAGGTACGGCAAGCCGATCCGGCGCACACCGCCGATGCGTGCGGCCACGTGGCGCACTTCATCGACCAGGCGGGCCGCCAGATCGCGGTCGGCGAACAAACCGCCGTATTCGTAACCCGGGCCGACCACGACATGCAATACGCGCAGCAGATCGGCCTGCGTGCGCAGGTACAGCACCACGCCCACCGGCACGCCGGGGCGGCGCGTGCGGTGGCAGGCGAACAGGCATTGCACGTCGAGTTGCGGAATGCCGATGAAGATGCGCTCGCCGCGCTTCAGAATTTCGGGCGCGCCGAATTGTTCGACGCTGTCGCGGATCGAGCCGCTGAGCGCGTGTTGACGCGGGTGAAAGTAGAACAGCGACTCGACTTCCTTTCGCAAACCCGCATCGACCGCGCTGGCGAACTCGAATTCGGCGCCGGCCGGGTGCGCAGGCGCGGCACCCGAGGTCTGGTATTGGCTTGCTGTTGGCATCGTGCTCCCTGTCGGAGCATGTTGCCCTGTGGCCGGCTCAACGCGCAAGGGGGGTGCCGCTTCGATCGCGCCTGCAGCGTGAAACCCTGCGCGCCGCGGGGCAGGCGATGCCGCCGCGCCGCCCGGGAGGCGAGCCCAGTCCGGGACTAGAGATCGAAGTTGGTCGGCATCATCACCACGTCGCGAATGGTCATGCCATGCGGCCGGGTCAGCATGAAGGTCACCACCTCGGCCACTTCACGGGCCTCCAGCAGGCTACCCGAATCCCTGGCCTCCTGCAGTTTTTCCGGCGGCCAGTCGGCCAGCAGCGCGCTGATGACGGGGCCGGGCGAGATCGAGCCGACCCGGATGCCGTGCTTGAACACCTGGCGCCGCACCGTCTGCACAAAGCAGTTGATGGCCCATTTGGACGAGGCATACACCGGCTCCCAGGGCGTCGGGAAATGGGCCGCCAGCGAGCTGGTGACGATGATGTCGCCGCTGCGGCGCTCGATCATGTGAGGCAGCACGTCGTGCACGTTCTTCATCACGACGTTGACGTTCAGGTTCAGCATCCGGTCGATCGCATCGCTATCGTTGTCGACCAGGTCGCCGCCGACATACGAGCCGGCATTGGCATGCAGGATGTCGAGCCGGCCGGCCAGCGCCAGCACCCTGGGCAGCAGGCTTGCGCAATCTTTCGGGTCGAGCAGGTTGATGCACAGCGCCATCAGCGCCTCACCGTGCTGGCTGCAAAGCGCCTTCATCGCCGCCTCGTCGCGGTCAACCATCACCACCCGCGCGCCAGCCGCCAACATCGCCTCAACGCTTGCCAGGCCGATGCCCGACGCTCCCCCGGTGACCACCGCCACCTTGCCTTGCAGCTCATTTGCCATGCTCATTCTCCTGGTTGGGCGCCATGAATCGACGCGGCCATCGACACGGCCACAACGATAGACGCTGCCCAGAACTTGAGCGATATCGATCAGTTCCGTTTTGATACTTTGATGCACGCTTGGCGGTGCGCGGCTTTCAGCGCCTGCGCAACCCCAGCCAGAACACTGCTGCCACCACCAGCAAGCCCCCCGCCACCTGCGACGGCGCAATCGACTGGCCCAGGATCGCCCAGGCCAGCACCAGCGCAAAGATCGGCTCGATGTTCATGATGGCCGAGTTGCCCACCACGCCGAGCCTGGGCAGCACGGTGAACATGATCGTGAACGCGGTGCCGTACAGAAAGGTCAGCAGCACCAGGCCCCACCAACCCGGCGCCGACTGCGGCAGGTGGAAGCCGCCCTGCGTGGCCACGCCGGCCAGTGCGATCAGCGCCACCAGGGTCATCGTGGTGGCGGTGCGCAGGCGGCCGTCCAGGTCGGCGGCCTCGTGCTGCGTGACCACCAGCGCCATGCCAAAGGTCGCGCCAGCCGCCAACGCAAACGCCACGCCCACGCCGATCTGCCCCCAATGCGCGGCCGCGCCGAGGCCCGAGGCGGCGCCCAGCACGTCGAGCGCCAGCGCCAGCCCGAGCAGGATCACCGGCATCGCGCGCAGCACGCGCGGCTCGGGGCGGTGGCCGTAGAACACGCGCGCCCACAGCGCCGTCCACAGCGGGTAGGTGTTGAAGGCCAGCAGGGCCAGCGCCACCGGCAGGCGCGCCACCGCCGAATAGAGGCACAGGCTCTGCACGCCCACCAGCAGCCCGATGATCGGCAAGGCCTTGCGGTGGCGTGCGGTGAGCACGACCGGCGCACGCTGCAGCACCAGCAGCAAGGTGACGACGGCCGCGGTGATCGCACTGCGGAAGGTGACCGCCGTGGCCACGTCGACCCCGTCGTTGAAGGCCAACCGCGCGGCCACGTGGTTGGCGCCCATCATCAGCGCAATCAGCAGCAAGGTGGCGAAGGCGGTGCCCGACAGGGCGGCGGCGGGCGCGAGGGCTTTGCTCATCGAGTGATTGTGGCGGGGCCCGTGCTGCGACGCGCCCCGCCGGGGACCGCTGGGGACCGCCGGCGCCCGCCGGAGATCGCCCCAGCGGCGCGCGCCGTCCGGCGGCTCACTGCTTCTGGAACCCGATCTGCTTGATCATCACGCCCCAGGAATCGTAGGCGGCGCGCATCTCGGCGGACATTTCGGCCGGCGTGGTCGGCGCGGCTTCGTACGCGCCGCGGGCAATCGCCTCCTGCACCTGCTTTTCGTTCAGCGCGGCAACGATCACCGCGTTCACCTTGGCCACCAGATCGGCCGGCATGTTGGGCGGGCCGGCAATCGCGACCCAGCTGACCAGGTCGATGCCGGCCACGCCCTGCTCACGGATCGTCGGCACGTTCGGCAGGAACGGGCTGCGCTTGGGCGCGGCCACGCCGATGATGCGGATCTTGCCGGTCTTCTCGTTCGAGATCGCCGACGGCGCGGCGTCGAAGTAGGCCTGCACTCGTCCTTCCAGCAGGTCGCGCGCCGCGTCGGCCGAGCCCTTGTACGGCACGTGCACGGTCTCGATGCCGGCGGCCTTCGAGAACGCCTCGGCATACACATGCGACGAGGTGCCGGTACCGAACGACGCGAAGTTCAGCTTGCCCGGGTTGGCCTTGGCCCAGGCGACCAGTTCCTTCACGTCCTTGACCGGCATCGAGGTGTGCACCGTCAGCACCAGCGGGCCGCGCGTGGCCAGCGTGATGGGCGTGAAGTCCTTGAACGGGTCGTAGGGCACGCTCAGCAAGGTGTGCGGGTTCTGCGCGAAGGTGGACGACGGCGCGAACAGCAGCGTGTAGCCGTCGGGCGCGGCACGCACCACCTCGCCGGCGGCGAGCATGGTGCTCGCGCCGGGCTTGTTGTCGACCAGCACCTGCGAGCCGGTCTGCTCGGTGATCTTCTGCGCGATCGCGCGCGCCTGCGAGTCGAGCGAACCGCCAGCGGCCAGGCCGACGAGCAGGCGGATGGGCTTGCCGGGTTGCGGGTACGTGGGGGTTTGGGCGGCTGCCGAACCCGCCAGCGCAAGGCCCCCCACGGCGGCCATCAGCGCGCGCCAGAAGCCCCGTTTGTCTCTGATCTCGTTTGTCATGCTTGCCTCTTGATGAGTAACCGTTCTGGTCGGACCGTCCGAATTTTCTCCCTCGCCCCTTTGGGGAGAGGGCTGGGGTGAGGGGCAACCCAGGAGAACCCCTGTTGGCCTCGAACACCGTCGCTTGCATTTTATGGACACTACGTCCAATAATGCAACACGCTCCGAAACCCGCACGCCATGAAAACCATCACCCGCACCGACGAACGCATCCTCACTGCCGACATCTTCGGCCGCGACGCGAAGGTCGCGCGGGCCGATCTGGGCACCCACCACGAGGCCGCGCGCGACATTCCGGTGTACCGGGAGTGCGACGTGCTGGTGGTCGGCGGCGGCCCGTCGGGCACCGCCGCTGCGGCCGCTGCCGCGCGCTCCGGCGCAGACACGGTGCTGCTGGAGCGCTACAACCACCTGGGCGGCCTGTCCACCGGCGGCCTGGTGATCTGGATCGACCGCATGACCGACTGGAAGGGCGAGCTCGTGATCCGCGGTTTTGCCGAGGAACTGTTCGACCGCCTGCCGCCCGACGCGGTGGCCGGCCCAGGCCGCGACGACTGGGGCTCGACCGACGCCGCCAAGGCCACCCACTGGTCGCACCGCACGGCCGCGTACCACGGCGTCGTCACCTGGTCGCCCACGCTCGACCCGGAGCGGCTCAAGCTGCTGTCGCAGGAGATCGTGATCGAGGCCGGCGCCAAGCTGGTGTACCACTCGTGGGCCTGCACGCCGCTGATGGAGGACGGCCGCGTGGCCGGCGCCACCTTCGAGAGCAAGGAAGGCCGCATGGCGATCCGCGCCAAGGTGGTGGTCGATGCCACCGGCGACGGCGACCTGTTCGCCCGCGCCGGCGCCGCGTTCGACAACGACATCGAAGAAGCCGATGTGCACCACTGCATGAACACCTCGTGGATGTTCGCCGGCGTGAACATGGACCGCTGGATCGCCTTCAAATCGGGCCAGCCCGAACAGCACGCCGCCTTCATGGCGCGCGGGCGCGAGACCTGCGGCCTGTTCGACCGCCCGTTCGTGAGCTGGCGCAACGACGTGGCGCTGTTCATGGGCCCGCGCCAGACCGGCTATTCGGCGTTGGATGTGGACGACCTCACTGCGGTGGAAGTGCGTTCGCACCGTGCGATGGCCGCGCACCTCGACTTCTACAAGCAGCACGCGCCCGGCTTCGAGAACGCGTACCTCATGCTGTCGGCCCCGCAGATCGGCGTGCGCCACGCGCGTCGTTTGAAAGGTGTGGACAGCGTGCTGCGCAGCCGCTGGCCCGACGGTGTGGCGCTGGCCGACGAAATCGGCGTCACACCGGCCGTGAGCCCGAAGTTCCCGAACATTTCCATCCCGTACGGCGCGCTGGTGCCGCAAACGCTCGACGGCCTGCTGGCCTGTGGCCGCCACATCTCGTGCGACAAGAACTCGCACGGCTTCATGCGCGAGATTCCGCAGTGCTGGATCACCGGGCAGGCGGCCGGCACGGCCGCGGCATTGGCGGTGCAGCAAGGCGTCCAGCCGCGCGCGGTGGATGTGGCGGCACTGCAGGCGGCGTTGCTGAAGCAGGGGGTGTATTTGCGGCAGGCGGCGGGCGCGGGCAGCCCTCACCCCAGCCCTCTCCCAGGGGGAGAGGGAGCCAGAGTCGGGGCGCTCGCGCTTTGAAGACCGCCGCATCACCATCGACAGCAGCGCCTGCGACCGCCCGGCCGCGCACCGCGGCGCCTGCGCGCGTGGGCAGCTCGGGCAGCGCGGCCAGCACGGCCAAGACCAAGAAGGCCGCCCGCAAACCCGCCACCGCGCGCGAGGCCCGCACCACCGTCGGCGCGCTCGACCGCGGCCTGGCGCTACTGCAGTGCTTCAACGACAACCAGCGCCTGCTCGGGCCCACCGAACTGGCGCGCCTGACCGGCATCCCGCGCCCCTCGGTCACGCGCCTGGCCGCCACGCTGGTGGCGCACCGCTGGCTGCGCCCCGAGCCAGGCGGCGACCGCTACATGCTGGGTGCCGGCGTGGTGTCGCTGGCGCAGGTGTTCCTGTCGGGCCTGGACGTGCGCGCCGCCGCGCGCGGGCCGATGCAGGCACTGGCCGAACGCACCGGCGGCTCGGTCTACCTGGCGGTACGCGACGGGCTCGAGATGGTGCTCGTCGAAGCCTGCCGTTCGCGCTCGACCATGCTGGCCGCGCGGCTCGACGTGGGCTCGCGCGTGCCGCTGCCCAACTCGGCCCTCGGCCGCGCCTACCTGGGCGCGGTGGACACCGCCACGCGCGCACAACTGCTCGAGTCGCTGCGCCTGGCGCGTGGCAGCGACTGGCAAGCGCTCGAGCAGGGCCTCACGCGCGCGCTGGCCGAATCGGCAAGCACCGGTTGCTGCCTGTCCGCCGGCGAGTTCCACCGCGAGATCAACTCGGTCTCGGTGGCGCTGACCGGCCCGCGCGGCGAGGTGATGGCCTTCAACTGCGGCGGCCCGGCCTTCGTGTTCACCGAAGAGCGCCTGCGCAACGACGTGGCCCCCGCACTGGCTGCGATGGTGCAGGCCGTGGCGGCCGACATCGGCGGCACGTCCGCGTCACCACCATCCATCCCCTCTTCCTCTGGGAGAGGGGATGGGTGAGGGCCATCGCACCCGGGCAGCCCTTACCCAAGGGGAGAGGGAGCCATTCAACGAGCAATCGAGCATGAAACTGACCGACGAAGAAAAAGCCATGCGCGATGGCCGCGACGGCGCCGCGATCGCGCGGGCGATGGACCTGCTGATCCGCTACGGTGAGGCACTCGGCGCCGACGACTTCGTCGAGACGCGCAACGTCTGCGGCACCGTCACCGCCACCACGCCATTCATGCGCGACTTCGCTGTGGCCAAGAGCGCAGAGTCGGGCAGCGACGACGCCAGCGGCGGCCTGAACGCCGTCTACAGCGAGTTCAACCTCGACAGCGCCGAAGTCGTGAACGTGCCCAAGGTGCGCGCCTTCAGCTCACACCTGCAACTCGGCTTCGACCCGCACCACCCGGTGGAAATGGGCGTCACCGAGCAGATGGTCAAGTTCTACCGCCGCAGCGAGGCGATGGCCGCGCGCATGGGCGTGCAGATGATGAACACCTGCACGCCCTACCAGGTGGGCAACGTGCCCACGCGCGGCGAACACTGCGCGTGGATGGAGTCGTCGGCGGTCGTCTACTGCAACTCGGTGCTGGGCGCGCGCACCAACACCGAAGGTCGCGAAAGCACCAGCGCGGCGATGCTGACCTGCCGCATCCCGAACTGGGGTTATCACCTCGACGAGCCGCGCCTGGCCACGATGGGCGTGCAGCTCGACATCCCCATCGAGTCGGTCGAAGATTGGGGCTTGCTCGGCTACTGGATGGGCGACTGGGTGCAAGACCGCGTGGCGGTGATCGACGGCCTGGGCAAGGTGTCGAAGGTGCCCAACCTGCCGCGCCTCAAGCACTTCGGCGCCGCCGCCTCGTCATCGGGCGGCGTCGAGCTGTTCCACCTCGTCGGCGTGACGCCCGAAGCGCAGACGCTGCAACAGGCCACCGGTGGCCGCAAGCTGCAGGACCTGCGCCACTACGGCCAGCGCGAGCGCGCCGCCACCTACGAGCGCATCAACGCCACCGCACCATCGGCCAGCGCCAACGCGCAGGTCGACTACGTGATGCTCGGCTGCCCGCACTACACCATCGAGCAGATCTGGGAAGCCGCGCAACTGCTCGAAGGCCGCAAGATCCACCCGAAGAGCGCGCTGTGGATCTTCACGCCCTGGGCCATCAAGGCATTGGCCGACCGCAACGGCTACACGCAGATCATCGAAGCCGCGGGCGGCAAGATCATGACCGACAGTTGTTCGGCCATGAGCCGCGCGGTGCCGCCGGGCACCAAGGTGGTCGCGCTGGACTCGATGAAGCAGGCGCACTACCTGCCGGCGATCCTGGGTGTGCAGGCGTGGTTCGGCACGACGGCGCAGTGTGTGGATGCGGCGTGTACCGGGCAGTGGAGTGCGGGGTGAATACGCCATGCACAGGTCGGCGCGAGCAAAGGCGCGTCCGGGCAGGCCGGAGGGCTTCGCTTCGGCGGTCTCCGCTGGCGCTCCGACTGCCTTGCGGTGCTCAGTCTCGTGGCCCGTCGCCGAAACTCACTCCGCTCCCTTCGGTCGGCTTCGTTCAAACAGGCGGCGACAAGTCAGTTCTTGATGCGCGCTGCGCGCGCGGGCCACGAGCCTTCCGCTCCTCAGCGCCGAAGAGGCGCCCTCCGACCTGCCCGAACGCACCTTCGCGGCACCGGCTTCTCTATTTGCTGCAAAGAGCGAAAACGGTTCCGCTCGCGGCGGGCGGTGCCCGGCGGGGGCGATTTCTGGGACGGCGAGGAGCGCAGGGCTTGCGGCCCCGCGCGGAGCGCGTTCGTAGACTGACTTGTCGCCGCCTGTTTG
>JANMYQ010000142.1:0-40502 GCA_031382215.1 Methylibium sp. | reverse complement strand
CGCCGGGGTGAGTTGCGGTGCCAGTCTAGGCGCCGACGAGGCGTGTGGCCCAGCCACACAACGAGTCGGCAACGACGAATGGCGCCGCAAATCACCCCGGCCCTTCGGGTTGGGCCCGACCCAAAGCCCGACAGCCTCCCGGCGTGTGCCGTTTCGGAGGCCATTGTAGAAAGCCCTGCCTGCGGGCCACGGCGGATGGGGACGGCGCGCCGTTTTGTGAAACACTGCGGCGGCGCGCAATGCGCATCCCCGTTTTTTGATTGGCGACATCGATTCGAGGCTCGTGAAGCATGCTGGGTTGGATCAAGAAGAAGACAGACACACCGGCGCCGCAGGCTCCAGCCAAAGCGGCCCCGCCAGCGCCAGGCAGCCCCCTGCCCAAAGAGGCCCCCAAAGAGTCGCCCGAAGTGCTGGCGCAGTGGCAGGCCCGGCTGGCTGCCGCGGCTGGCGACGACCCGGCGCTGCTGGACATGGCCCGGCTTGCTCCCACCGTTGCGCTCAAATGCGCGGCGGTCGAGGCGCTCGCCGATGAAGCGGCGCTGAAGCTGGCCGAACGCGAGTTCCGCGACCACGACCGGCGCGTGCACCGCATCGCGAAGCAGCGCCACGACGCCGCGGTGGCGCGGCGCGTGGCGCGCGAAAAGGCGGCCGGCCTGATCGACGCCGCCACCGCGCTGCTCGATGAAACAACGATCCCGACCAACCGCCTGGTGGAGCTCGACAAAGCCTGGCAGGCGCTCGGGCCGGCTTTGCTGGACGACCCGCAACGGGCGCGTTTTGCCGAGCTGTCGGCCCGGCTCACCGAACTGACGACCGAACGCGCCGAGCGCGAGCTGCAGGCTCGGCGCTGGCTGGCGGCGACCCAGCAGGCCCTGGTGCGCGTGAACAGCGCCGGTGCCCAGGCCGGGGCGGAGCTTGCCGAACCGGCCGAACCGGCCGAACCTGCCGAACTGGCCGGTGCCATCGCCGACGCACGGGGCCTCCTGGCCGATGTGCCTGCCGGCGCGGCGGCGAGCACGTCGGCGGGGCGCTTGCAAGAGGCGATCGAGCAGGCGCTTCAACAGGCAGCGCAGGCCGAGGCCCGGCGCGAGGCACGGCTAGAGGCCATGCGCTCACTGCCGCCCGAGCCTCTGTCACCGCCCGCAGCCCCAATACCGCCTGCGGCCGACACCGCCTCTCGCAAAGCCGAAGCAAAGGCCGCCCAACGCGACCGCGCGCAAGCGGTCGCGCCACTGCTGGAACAGGCCGAAGCCGCGCTGGCCAGCGGCAACCTGGCCGACACGCAACGGCTGTTGAGCCGCATCGACAGCGTGGTCGACGCCGGCTCGCTGCCCGACGCACTGCGCGCGCGCCTGAACACGCTGCACGCCGAGTTCGTGCGCTTGAAGGGCTGGCAGAGCTGGGGCGGCGGGCGCGCGCGCGACGACCTGGTGCAGGAAGCACAGACGCTGGCCACCGCCACCGCCGCTGCGTTGGCCGACCCCGCCCAGTCCGCCAAACTGCCGGTCAAACAACTCGCCGACGCGATCGACGACCTGCGCAAGCGCTGGAAAGAACTCGACCGCCTGGGCGGTGCCACCAACCAGAGCTTGTGGCACGCGTTCGATGCGGCGCTGAAGACCTGCTTCGAGCCGGTGGGGGCGCATCTGGATCAGTTGAAGGCGAAGCGAAAAGAGAACCTCGCGGCGCGGCAGCAACTGCTCACGGCACTGGAGGCTTCGCTTCCTCCCCCGCTGGGGGAGAGTGGGGTTGGGGGCCTGGCACCGCAGCCGGGCGATCCCGCAGCCCCTCACCCCGGCCCTCTCCCCATAGGGGCGAGGGAGGAAGAATCGGGCTCCACGGACTGGAAAGAACAGGCTCGCGCCCTGTCCCACTTCCAGACCGAATGGCGCAAGCTCGGGCCGGTCGAGCACACCGTGCCGCACAAGGCACGTGATGCGCTGATGGCGCGCATGCAGGCCAGCGTCGCACGCATCGAAGCCCCGCTGCATGAGGCGCGCCGCTCGGCGCAGCAAGGGCGCGAACAGCTCGTCGCGCGCGCGAACGCACTGCGCGACGAAGCGGCCGCCAGCCCTCACTCCCTTCAATCGCGCGACCTGCCGGGCCGCGTGCGCGAACTGCAGGAACAGTGGCAGCAGCACGCCCGCAGCCTGCCGTTGACACGCCAGGTCGAGAACGCGCTGTGGGCCGAGTTCAAGGCCGCGACCGATGCCGTCTTCGCTCAACGCGACGCCGCCTTCAACGCCCGCGATGCCGAGCTGCTGGCCAACCAGGCCGGCCGCGAAGCGCTGATCGCGCGCCTCGAAGCGCTGACCCCGGACACACCGGCTGCCGAGTTCAAGCGCACACTCGCCGAGGTGGATGCCGAGTGGCGCCAGCCCGTCGACGTGCCGCGCCAGCAGGTGGCGCCGCTGGACGCGCGCTTCCACCGCGCGCGCCAGGCGGCGCAGAGCCTCCTGGCCGGCAGCGCCCAGCGAATCCGCCAGGCGCGCTTCGATGCACTGCTGGCCAAGCTCGCGCTGTGCGAACAACGCGAGGCGCTGGCCGACGCCGCGGCGCCAAACGCCGTGCCTGGCGTGCCTGGCGTGCCTGGCGTGCCTGACGTGCCTGACGAGCCCGCTGCTCCCGATGACCTCGCCGCGCGATGGGCCGCCGCTGCCACGCTGCAGCCGGCCTGGGACCAGGCGCTCGTGTCGCGCTGGCAGCAGGCCGGCGCACCCGCGGCCGACGCCGATGCCCACCGAAGTGCGCTCGACAGCGTGCTGCTGCAACTCGAAGCGGCGCTGAACCTGGTCTCGCCGGCTGACCTGCAGGCCGCGCGACGCGACATGAAACTTCGCGCCATGAAAGCCGCGCTCGAAGGCCGCAACACCACCCCGCCCCCGAGCGTCGAGGCGCTGACACAAACGGCGTTGCGCCACGCCCGCCCGTCCAGCCAGCAATCCGAGCGGCTGCACGCCATCATCGCGGCCTTGCGAACCCACGAATCCGCCACACCATGACAAGCCCCATCAAGCGCCTCTTGTGCAGCAGCGCTGCCGTGTTGCTCGCCGCCTGCGCCAGCTCGCTCACGCCCACGCCCACGCCCCCGTTGCCGGCATCGACCGAAGCCGCACCCGCGACCGCCGCCTGCCCCGACGGCGTGCCGGCAGGCGCGCGCTGCCTGCGCGGCCAGGACTCGGCCAACGCGCACTACCTGATCGTGATGCCCGCGCAATGGAACGGCGTGCTGGTGCTGCACGCGCACGGCGGGCCGGCGCTGGGCGAACCCAAGCGCGAGCGCAACGACGAAGACATCCAGCGCTGGGCCATCACCGTGCGCGCCGGTTACGCCTGGGCCGGTTCGGTGTTCCGCCAGGGCGGCGTGGCGGTGCGCTCGGCGGCTGAAGACACCGAGCGCGTGCGCCGCATCTTCGTCGAGCACGTGGCCAAGCCAAAACGCACCTTGCTGCACGGCCAGTCGTGGGGCGCCGGCGTGGCGGCCAAGCTGGCCGAGATGGTGGGCACCACCACCCCGCCACCCTACGACGCGGTGCTGCTCAGCAGCGGCGTGCTCGGCGGCGGCACGCCGTCGTACGACTTCCGGCTCGACCTGCGCGCGGTCTACCAGTACTACTGCGCCAACCACCCGCTGGCCACTGAGCCGGCCTACCCGCTGTGGATGGGCCTGCCGCCCGACGCCAAACTCACGCGCGCCGAACTGGCCAAGCGCGTCGACGATTGCCTGGGCGCCGCCAAACCCGCCGCCCAGCGCAGTGCCGAACAGCAGCGCAAGTTGAAGAACATCGCCGCCGTCATCCGCATCCCCGATTCATCGGTGTTGGCACACCTCAACTGGGCGACCTGGCACTTCCAGGACATCGTGCAGCTCCGCACCCAGGGCCGCAGCCCGTTCGGCAACGATGGCGTGCGCTACAGCGGCTCCGACGACGACGCGGCCCTCAACGCCGGCGTGCCGCGCTACCGCGCCGACCCGCAAGCCGTCGCCACTTTCCAGGCCGACGCGGGCTTGAGCGGCCGCATCGGCGTGCCGGTGCTGACCGTTCACGGCACCGGCGACCCGACCGCGTTCGTCGAACTCGAATCGGCGTTTGCCGACACGATGGCGCGCGGCGGCAGCGCGCAGCGCCTGGTGCAGACCTTCACCGACGACACGCAGCACAGCTACCTGGCCGACCCCGTCTACCCGACCCTGTTCGCCGCGCTGCTGGCGTGGGCCGACAGCGGCGTCAAACCCACGCCGGCCGGCATTGCGCAGAGCTGCAAGGCATTCGAGGCCACGTACGGCCCGGGCTGCCGGTTCTTGCCGGACTACCGACCGGCGCCGCTGTCGGCACGCGTGGCCCCGCGCGGCGCGCCTTAGCTGGCGCCTCTGGCCCAGCTCCAGCTCCCGCTCCCGCTCATGCCCTGCCTGGCGCAGGCGGCTTGAGCTTCACCTTCGGTGCTTCCAGCCCTGCAGCCACTCGCAAGAATGTCGTCGCCCGCTGCACGACCTCGCGATCGGCGTAGTTCCAGCGCCCGGCCAGGCGCAACGCCACGGCCTGCGGCGCCATGCCGTTCAAGGCCTTGAACTCGATCACCGCCTGGGCGACTTCACCCAGGCCGATCCGGCTCACAACCCGGCAGAACTGGGGCGGATGGAACCGCGGCGCCTCTCCGATGGCGCGCTGGGCCGAAGCGACCGCCTCGGCGTAGTCACCGGCACAGAAGTGCGCCCAGGCCAGCGAGTTGAAGAACGACCAGCGCAGCGCGTCGCGCGGGCTCAGGCGCAGAGCATCCTGGACATGCTGGATGCCGGCCCGCGCGTTGCCGGCGCCCGCCTCGTGCTGCCCCAGCAGGCTCAGCGTTAGCGCGTCGCTCGGGTTCAGTTCGTGGGCGCGCCGCAGGTCTGACAGGCCTGCGTCGCCGCGGTCGGAGTACAGCAACAGCATGCCCTTCCAAAGGTGGGCGACGTGGTCGCCACTGTCGATCGCGATCGCGCACCGTGCCGCGGCCAGCCCGGCCTCAGCCGCTTCGGCCACATCAGCCACATCAGCCACATCAGCCAGCGGTGTCGCCGTGCCGGCCCAGACCTGGCGCCAGCGAAGGTAGGCGATCGTCCCTAGCGCCGTGCCGCAAGCAGGATCGAGCGCCACGGCATCGGTGGCCAGCCGAAGCGCCTCATCGTGCGACGCCGCTTCGGCCTCTCTGTCGGCTTGTCGCGCCTTGTCCCGCGCGCGCATGGCCAGTTCGTACGCATTGAGGTTGCCAGAGCGCACCCGGCGCACCTTCTGGAACTCGCTGGCTTCGATCTGCGGCGCGACGGCGGCGACGACGGCTTGCGTCAGCTCTTCCTGCACCGCGAAGACGTCTTCGAGCGCCCGGTCGTACTTTTCGGCCCAGAGCTGCGCGCCGGTGCTCGCATCGACCAGCTGGGCCGCCACCCGAACCCGGTTGGCGGCACGACGAATGCTCCCTTCGACGACATAACGCACGCCGAGCTCCCGGGCCACCGTGCGCACGTCGACGGCCCTGCCCTTGTAGCTGAACGTGCTGTTGCGCGCGATCACGAACAGCGAGTGGAAGCGCGACAACTCGGTGATGATGTCTTCGGTGATGCCATCGATGAAAAACTCTTGTTCGGCATCGCCGCCCAGGTTGACCAGCGGCAGCACCGCGATCGAGGGTTTGTCGGGCAAGGCCAGGTCGGCTTCGGCGTGCGCGGTGGTGCCGGGCGGGGCCAGAAGCTGCACTGCACCTGCGGCCACCGGCTCCGTGGCGCGCGTGTACCCCTCGCGCACCTCCATCGCAAACCGATAACCCCGCCCCGGAATCGTGGCCAGCACTTGCGGCCCGAGCAGCTTGCGCAGCGCCGAAACATGCACCGTCAGGTTGTTCTCTTCCACCACCGAGCCCGGCCAGACCAGCTTCAGCAATTCGTCTTTGGTGACGACACGGTCGCGCTGCTCGATCAGGCACATCAGCAGGTCGAAGGCCCGTGCGCCCAGCACGGCGGGCTGGCCCCCGGCCAACACCCGGCGCTCATCAGGCCGGACCTCGAATTCGCCGAACGTGTAGCAGCGCGCCACGTCTCCCCCTCGCTCATCTAGGCCATGAAAGGATTGACCACCGTCAGCGCCCCAAAGCGCTGGCCGTGGGAGAAGTCTTCGCTGTACAAGACCTGAGCTTCCGCTCGCGCTGCAGCCTCGATCACCATCGCGTCCCAGATCGACAACTGGTGCTGGATCGATCTTTCCATTGCCAAGCTGACCAGCACACGAGCACATTGGTGTCGAAAAACGCCGGCATGGCCTACTTCTTCTGCTTCACCTGGCCGGCCTGGATCGCGCGTCGATCTCTGGCGCGAAAGTCGCCCTGGTACAAATCCTCCCGCAGGGTGCGCCGCCCTTTTGCCGCGCGGGCGCCGGGAGCGGCGGTTTCAGGTGGCGTCTGGGTTTGTGCCGTGGCGGCTTCAATGGCCTGCATCAGCCGTGCGGCCGCGGCTGCACGTTGCTGTTGCGGTTGCTCATCGGACTCGCTCACGTAGTGCTGCAAAAACTCTCGCACCTTCGCGCTCAGCGACGTGCCCTGCTGAATGGCGCGCACCCGAGCCCGCTTGATGAGTTGATCGTCGACAGAGATCGTCAGGTTCGACATCGAAAGGCCCCCTGGTGTTTGAAAAGATCGTACCCCAGACACACGTGAACATGTGAGGCACGAGGCCTTCGGGCCCACCGCGCTTCGCGTCGGGCAGCCCCGCTTGGCGGGTGCCAATTCAGAACGCTTAGGAACGCTTTGGGGCCCGCCCAAAGACATCAACGGGGCCTCCGGTGGACAGTCCATCCATCAACAACGCACCCCGGTGCACCACCCCGAAAGGACCTCCGCCATGAACACCCCCGCACTCCGCCGCGCCGCCGCCACCGCCCTGGCCGGCATCACCGCCGCCATCGTCCTGAGCATCGCCGCGCCGGCCGCGCAGGCCCAGCCGCAAGGCCGGACCACCTCGCCTGTCGAGGTGAAGGACTGGGACGTCTACGTCGACTTGCCCACCCGCTTTGCCTTCGTGAAGACACCCGCCCGCTGGGTGTTCGTGCGCCAGCTCGACGAGGAGCAGATGACCCGCCTGCCGCGTACCACGCTGACCGCGCTGCTGCCGATCGACGACAGCGAGATCCACTACGCGCACCCCGTCCTGGAGCCGTCGCCGCGCGTGCAGGCGCTGGGCCGTGCCCAACTGCGGCAGGCCTCTGCTGCGCTGCCAGGCCAGCCGGCGCGGCAGTGATGGCGCAGGGTCAACGCATCCGGCCCCGAATGTGGCCCGCCTCCACAAATCTGTGGAGAGAAACCGTTCGACAGCCCGCGGCACGAGCGCTACCCTCAATGCCCTGTTGCCGAACGACCCGCTGCTGAGCTCGACCAAGGAGCGAAGTGATGAAGACGTTTCTCAGACTGTGCGCGGCCGTCGGCCTTGCATTGAGCGCCGCGGGAGCGGCCCAGGCCCACTGGCCCGACCAGCCGCCGCACCAGATGGCGCACTTGGGCGAGCTCAAGCTCGAAGGCGGCGGCGTGATCCCGAACCTGAAGATGAGCTACGTGACGCACGGCAAGCTCAATGCGGCGAAGGACAACGCGATCCTGGTCCTGCACGGGTTCGCAGGCAATCATCACATGCTCGACCACCATATCGGGCCGGGCCGGGCTCTCGACACAGACAAGTACTTCATCATCTGCTCCGATCAACTCGGCGCCACGCAAACCGGCTACGAGCATTCGACCAGCCCGAGCAACAGCGGGCAGAAGATGAAGTTCCCGCAATACAACTTCCGGGACATGATGAAGGCTCAGTACCTGCTGGTGACGCAGGGGCTGGGCCTGCCTCGTTTGCTCGCGGTAACCGGCATGTCGTCGGGTGCCGCGCACTCGGTGCAGTTTGCCGTGAGCTACCCGAACTTCGTCGATGGCATCGTGCCGCTTGTCGGGGGCGCCTTCTTCGGAACCGCCGGGTTCTTCCATGTTGAGTTCATCAAATCGGTCATTGAATCGTGCGCCGGGTGGGACGGGGGCAACTATGAGGTCAACCCCAGCATTTGCGCTACCAACGCTCTCTCCGTATTGGTCTCGCACTTCTACAGCCGCGAGTGGTGGGAGCGGCACGTCGATACGCCCGAGGCTTACCAGCGCTGGCGAACAGCGATGGGCGCGTTCTACATCGACGTGCAGGACGCACGCGACATCTACTATCTGATTCGTGCCGGTAGCTGGCTGGGCGGCACCCCCGGTTTCAATGGCGATGCCATGGCCGCACTTCGCTCGATCAAGGCGAAGGCGCTCTTCATCTACAACCCGGGAGAAGAGCTGTTCCCTCCCGCAAAGATCGAAGCCCAGGTGAATGCGATCCCCGGTGCACGCGGCGTGCAGATCCACTCTGATGCCGGCCACACCATCTGGTACAACGCCGACCCCCAAGCCACCGTGGCCATGAGCCAGGCGATCAAGGCTTTCCTGTCGGAACTGACCGCCAGCAAAACAGCCACCCGCTGATCCATGCGCCTGATCGACCGGAGCCAACACCATGGACCTGTTCACGCCGCAAGAGCTGAATCGCCGACAGTGGATCGAACGCACTTCCGCGCTCGGGGCCGCAGGTCTGCTCGGCCTTCATCCTCGCATCGCCGTCGCCGACTCGCCACCCGAAACCCGCACCGTGCGCTTCTGCCACTCACCCTCCATCTGCGTCGCGCCCCAATACATCGCCGGTGACTTGCTGCGCGCAGAAGGCTTCAGCGACGTTCAATACCTTGCCCTCGGCAGCCGCGCCGGGCCTGATGCACTCGCCAGTGGCCAGGCCGACATCACCATGTGGTACACGACCGGCTTCCTGCCCGCGCTCGATGCCGACAAAGGCGTCGTCTTGCTGGCCGGCGTGCACCTGGGCTGCTGGGAGTTGTTCGGCCACAGCAACGTGCGCGGCATGCACGACCTGAAGGGCAAGACAGTCGTCTGCGAAAAATTTCTCACTGGCGACCACATCCTGCTGTCGAGCATGCTGTCGTACGCCGGCCTCAACCCGAACGACGTGACCTGGCTGGCCCGCCCCGGCGGCAGTGCGATGAACGCCTTCATCGACGGCCGGGCCGACGCCTTCCTCGCCTTCCCGCCCGAACCGCAGGAGCTGCGCGCCAGGAAGGTCGGCCGCGTGCTGCTGGACACCAACACCGACCGGCCCTGGTCGCAGTACTACTGCTGCATGGTCGGCGCCAATCGCAACTACGTGCAGCGCCACCCCGTCGCCACCAAGCACGTGCTGCGCGCCATCCTCAAGGCAACCGAACTGTGCAAAGCGTCGCCGCAAATGGCTGCCGGCTACCTGCGCGACCACGGCTACGAACCGCGCTACGACATCGGGCTGGAATCGCTGAAGCGCCTGAACTACGACTACCGCACCGCCAACCCCGAAGACACGCTGCGCTTTCACGCGCTGCGCCTGCGCGACGTCGGCCTCATCAAGTCGACTCCGCAGAAGCTGATCGCGCAGGGCACCGACTGGCGATTCTTGAATGAGTTGAAGCTGGAGTTGAAGGCGTAGGAGTACTGCCGTGCAATACGTCCACCTTGCCGAATTCGATCACGCCGTCGTGGGCAGCGGGCGAGTCAAGTCGCCCCTGCCGGCCAACAGGCCCGCGACGGAAATGTCTTCATCCAGTATGTCCCAGTGCAATCCGACCGGGCTGAGTTCGACCTTGTCGCGCTCTTCGGGTGTGGCACGCAGCAGCCGCGGAAACCATGCCAGGGGCACCGCGATCATGCGTCCGTCGGCCAGATCGACCCACAAGCTGTCTTGGTCGAAGCGCACCGCCTTGGGCGAAGTGTTCATTTCAGACTCTTTCAATCAATGCGGCATTCTGTTCCACGACCTGCGCCAACTGTCGAAGAGGCTGTGCGCAGTCTTCGCCTTGATGCTCGCCGTCATCGGTTCGGCGCACGCCCACTGGCCCGGCCAACCGGCGCATCAGATGGCGAACCTCGGCGACCTGAAGCTCGAGAGCGGCGAGGTCGTCAAGAACTTCCGCATGTCGTACGTCACGCACGGCAAGCTGAATGCGGCGAAGGACAACGCGATCCTGTTCATCACAGGCTATGCCGCGAATCACCATCTCTTCGATCACATGATCGGGCCCGGTCGCCCACTCGACACCGAGCGGTTTTTCATCGTCTGTCCCGACCCGTTGGGCGCAACCCAAACCAACTTCGAGCACACCACCAGCCCCACCAACAGCGGGCTGAAAATGAAGTTCCCCTTTTACAACCTGCGCGACATGGTGAACGCGCAGTACCGGCTGATCACCGAGGCTCTCGGCATCCCGCACTTGCTCGCCGTGACCGGGATCTCCAGCGGGGGCTCTCAAAGCGTGCAGTTCGCTGTCAGCTTTCCGCACTTCATGGACGGCCTGTTTCCGGTCGTCGGAGGCGCCTTGGGTGGGACGCAGGGGCGCTTTCGGACACCACTGATCAGGTCGAGCATCGAATCCTGCAAGGGATGGGACGGCGGTGACTACGAAGAAAACCCCAAGCAGTGCGCGACCAACGCGATCTCCATCCAAGCCGCTCACTTGTATTCGCGCGAGTGGTGGAACCAATACCTCGACACGGCGGAGAGCTACAAGCAGTGGCGCAACACCTTCGGTGAGTACTACCTGGATGTGCAGGACACCCGCGACTTGTACTACCAGACCGTATCGTGGACACGCGGCTGGGTCGGTGACACGCCGGGCTTCAACGGCGACCTGCAGAAGATCCTGGGCTCGATCAAGGCGCGGACGCTGTTCATCTACAGCCTGCAAGACGACCTCATGTTGCCGCGCCACATCGACGCGCAAGTCAAGATGATTCCGAATGCACGTGCACTCGCCATCGATTCGATCGCCGGCCACTTGATCTGCTGCAACGCCGACCCGCAAGCCACGCGGATCATGGGCGACGGGATCCGGGCGTTTCTGCAGGAACTGGACGCGCTGCGAAGGAGCGCGAAGTGACATGCGTCTCAACCAGCTGACGCCGGCAGCGAAGCTCGGAGCACAGCAATGACAAGCACGTCGTTCGTCGGCTCAGTTCTCGCGCTGCTGATCGCCGCGTCGGGCGCCGCAAACGCCCATTGGCCTGGCCAGCCGCCGCACCAGATGGCGGATCTCGGCGACCTGAAACTCGAGAGCGGCGCCGTCATCAAGAACCTCAGGATGTCGTACGTCACCCACGGCAAGCTGAGCGCCGCGAAAGACAACGCGATCCTGTTCATGCACGGTGGTGGCGCGAACCACCACAACTTCGACCACATGATCGGCCCGGGCCGGCCGCTGGACACCGACCGGTACTTCGTCATCTGCCCCGATGTGCTGGGCGCCACGCAGACCGGCTACGAGCACTCGACCAGCCCGACCAACAGCGGCCTGAAGATGAAGTTCCCGTTCTTCAACGACCGTGACATCGTCCAGGCCACCTACCTGCTGGTCACCCAAGGCCTTGGCATCCCGCACCTGGTCGCGAGCACCGGGATTTCAATGGGCGGCAGGGCCAGTGTTCAGCTCGCGATCAGCCACCCGCAGTTCATGGACGGGATCGTCCCCGTGGTGAGCGCGCCCGTGTTCGCTGCAGGGGCGAGCGCAACGCAAGGGCGCTTTCGCGGGCCGCTGATGGTCTCTTCCCTCACATCGTGCAAGGGCTGGGACGGCGGCGACTACGAGCAGAACCCGAAGGCGTGTGCAACGAACGCGATCTCCGTCGTCGCCGGCCAGTTCCACACGTCGGAATGGTGGAGCCGCGACCTCGACACGCCCGAGGCTTATGCGCGGTGGCGCAGCACCTTCGGCACCGAGTACCTCGACGTGCAGGACGCGCGCGACCTGTTCTATCAGATGGTGGCCTGGGGTCGCAGCCAGATGAGTGAAACGCCTGGCTTCGACGGCGACCTGAACAAGGCGCTCGGCTCGATCAAAGCCAAATCGCTCGTGATCTACAGCCCGCGCGATCAGCTCAGCCTGGCCGCAGATGCCGAAGCGCTGATCCGGGCGATCCCGAACGCTCGCGGGCTGGCCATTGATTCGCCCGCCGGCCACTTCATCTGCTGCAACGCCGACCCGCAAGCGACACGCGCCATGGGCGAAGCGATCAGCCATTTCCTTCGAGCGCTGAGCGCCCAGCGCGTGTCGGGCCAGTGAACCCGGGCGCATCGGTCCGCCGCACCGCACAACAAGGAGCCAGCACGATGAACACGTCCCTGAAGGTCGAACTTCGACGCCGAGACTTCCTCGCCCGCGGCGCGGTACTCGGCGTCCCCGGCGTGCTCGGCATGGCGCAGCGCTCCATGGCCGCCGACCCGCCGCCGGAGACAACACGGGTCCGCCTGGTGCATGCACCGTTCGCCTGCTTCGGCCCGATGTACCTTGCCGAAGAATTTTTCCGCGCAGAAGGCATTTCCGGCTGGGAATACCTGCAACTCGGGTCGCGCAACGGCGGCATCAACGCCATCGCCGAAGGTCGCGCCGACATCACCATGTGGGACGCGTGCAGCCCGATCCCGATGATCGACGCGGGCAAGCCGATCGTGGTGCTGGCCGGCATCCACGGAGGCTGTTGGGAACTGTTCGGCAATGGCGACGTTCATGCGATTCGTGACCTCAAGGGCAAGGCGCCCGTCGTGCACTATCTCGGCGGCGGCGACCACGTGCTGCTTTCGTCGATGCTGGCGCATGTGGGCATCGACCCCGGCAAGGACATCCGCTGGATCACCGGCGGCGGCGCCGACGCCAAGGATGTGTTCGCGAACGGCAAGGCCGACGCGTTCATCGGCTTCGCCCAAGAGCCGGCGGAGGTGCGGGCCCGCAACGTCGGCCGCGTGATTCTGAACACGGCCGTGGACCGGCCCTGGTCGCAGTACTTCTGCTGCGTGGTGATTGCCAACCGCGACTTCGTGGCCCGCAACCCGGTCGCGACCAAGCGAGTGTTGCGCTCGATCCTGAAGGCGTCCGACATCTGCGCCACCGACCCCGAACGCGTGGCGCGCTTCCTGGTCGACATGCGCTACGAAACGCGCTATCCCGTCGGGCTGGAGGTGATGAAGAAGACCTCGTACACGCGCTGGCGCACCGACAACCCGGAAGACACTTTGCGCTTCCACGCGCTTCGGCTGCGCGACGTGGGCATGTTGAAGTCGTCGCCGCAGCAGATCATTGCCAAGGGGACGGACTGGCGGTTCCTGGAGGAGATCAGGCGGGAGTTGAAGGCGTAGAGCATCCAAGGCGATTGCGACTTGACGGACGGTGGATGTACATCCAAGTGTTTACAAAGAGACGGATCCGACATAGGATGTACACGTACATCCAACGGAGCTGACATGCTGACCACCAAGATCTTCAAGAACGGAAATTCCCAGGCCATCCGGATCCCGGCGGAGTTGGCCTACGGCTCCTGGGACATGGAGTTCATCATCGAACGCACGGGCGATGAGTTGCGGATTCGCCCCGTTCCCCGTCGTATCGGCGACGTGTTTGCCAAGTTGGCCGGCTTCTCTTCCGACTTCATGGCTCAGGGTCGCGGTGAAAACGTGGAAGCGCAACGAGACGCGCTATGAAAGCGAAGTTCATGCTCGACACCAACATCTGCATCTACTTGATGAAGCACCAGCCGCCCGAAGTTGCGGCGCGCTTTGCCGAGTACTTTGTCGGTGAGGTGGTCATTTCCGCCATCACGCTGGCCGAGCTGGAGTTCGGCGTAACCAGCTCCAACGCGGCTGCCGAGCAAAACCGGCAAGCGCTCGATGGGTTCCTGGAGGAGATCGTCGTGGCCGAATTCGACCGACCCGCGGCCAGGGCCTATGGCCCGGTGCGCCTTGCCTCACGCGAACGCAAACGCGACGCTCTCGACAAGCTCATCGCCGCGCACGCATTGGCCCTGGGCGCCACCCTGGTGACCAACAACGAAGCCGACTTCGCCGCGTATCCCGGCTTGCGGGTGGAAAACTGGGTGGAAAACCACTGACCAGAACTGGGCCCCTGAGAGGCCACCATGAACACCACCGCACCCCGCCCGACCGACAACCGGAAGACACGCCGCGCTTCCATGCGCTGCGGCTGCACGAGGCGGGCTTTCTCGCGCCGCAGAAGCTGCTCGGCCAGGGCACCGACTGGTAGCTCATCGAGCAGCTCAAGCGGGAGATGAAGACATGACGCGCCTTCGCCGGCTCTGGTTGGCAGCGTTGCCGGTGGCGCTGCTCACGACCGTGCTGGCCGTGCCACCTGGCACCACGCGCCTGCCAATGCTCGGCCCGGCGCCAACCTTCGTGCTCGATTCGGCGCGCGGCCCGCGCGTGGCACTCACTGACCTGCGCGGCAAGGTGCTGGCGGTCACCTTCGTGTTCACCACCTGCTCCAGCACCTGCCCGGTCCTGACGGCCAAGCTGGCCGACATCAGTCGCTCGCTGGGCAGCGACTTCGGCACCCGATATGCCTTCGTCGCGATCAGCGTCGACCCGCTGAACGACACGCCGGAGCGCCTGCGCACCTACGCGTCGGTGTTCGGTGCCGACACGCCGGGTTGGCACTTCTTGACTGGATCGCCGGGTGCCGTAGACGAGGTGGTGCGGCGCTATGGCGCCTATGCGAAGAAGACCGACAGCGGCAGCGTGGACCACCTGTTCCTGACCTCGCTGGTCGATCGCGCCGGCATGCTGCGTGTGCAGTACCTGGGCACGCACTTCGACCCGGTTGAAATGCAGCGGGACCTGCAGATGTTGGCGCGAGAGTGAACACGCCACTGCTGCGCTGGTTGCCGTTGGCCGTGGCGCGCGCGCCGGCCACGGTGAACACCAAGCTGCTGGTGGCGTTCCTGACCATCGTGGGCCTGTTGATCGCGATCGGTGCGGTCAGCCTGGCCGAACTGGGGCGGCTGAACCAGCGCGCGGAAGACTTTGTGCAGCTGCAGCGCAAGATCGCGGCCTATCGGCAGATCCAGCACAACACCACCTCGCAGCTTTACAGCGTGGCCACCGCGATGCTGGAGCCCGATGCCGCCACGCTGGACGCCACGCTGCGCCAGCTCAACCAGTTCGGCTACGACCTCGACCGGCTGAAGTTCGTGGCCCAGGACGAGGTCGACGTGCTGCAACGCGTGCGCCTGCAGTACGAGGCTTTCACCGCGGCTGTGGGCGAGGTGATGGCGCTGGTCCGCGCCGGCAATGTGGCCGAGGGGCGGCGCGCGCAGGTCGAGCGCGCCGGGCCGCTGGCCGAACGGCTGGAACGCCTGACGAACGAGCTCGTCAACAAGGCCGAGGCCGACATGCTCGTGCGCATCGACGACAGCCATGCGGGCTACGAAGCTTCGCGGCGCTGGGTCGTGGGATTTGCGGTGGGCAGCATCGTGCTGGCACTGGCGTTGGGTTATGCCATCTCCTGGTCACTGATCGGCCCGCTACGGCAGATGGGGGAACGCTTCGACAGCATCGCCGCCGGCGACTTCACGGGTCAGATGTCGGTGCCCAACCGCGACGAACTCGGCGCGCTGGCTGCCAACCTGAACCGCATGAGCGAGGAACTCGGGAACCTGGTGCAGCGCCAGATGGCCACGGCAGACGTGCTGCAGGTGATCAGCAGTTCGGTGGCCGATGCGCAGCCGGTGTTTGATCGCATCGTCGAGAGCGGCGTACGTTTGTTCGTTTCGAACACGATGACGATCAATCTGGTCGGCGACGACGGCCGCCTGTATCTCGCCGCCTACGCCGGACCGGGGGAACAACGGGGCACGTTGGCGGCGCACTTCCCCATGGCCCTGGAATCCTCGTCGAGCGGCATCGCAATCCGCGAACGCCGCGTGCTCCGCTTCGCGGATGTGCTTTCGGATGAAGGTGTGCCCGATGTCACCCGCCGCGTGTGTGAGCAAACAGGCCCGCGATCGTTCGCCGCAGCACCGATGCTGTGGGAAGGGCAAGGCATCGGCGCCATCCTCATCACGCGCAACACGGTGAGCCCTTTCTCCGACAAGGAGATCGCCTTGTTGAAGACGTTCGCAGACCAGGCGGTGATCGCGATCCAGAACTCCCGCCAGTTCCACGAAATCCAGGACAAGAGCCGCCAGCTCGCGGCCGCCAACCAGCACAAGTCGGACTTCCTGGCCAACATGTCGCACGAGTTGCGCACGCCGCTGAACGCGATCATCGGGTTCTCGGAGGTGCTGGTCGAGAAGATGTTCGGCGACGTGAACGACAAGCAGCTCGAGTACCTGCAGGACATCCACAGCTCGGGCCACCATTTGCTGAGCTTGATCAACGACATCCTCGACTTGTCGAAGATCGAGGCCGGCCGCATGGAGCTGGACCTCGAAAGCTTCGACCTGGGTGACCTGCTGCAGAGCGCGACGATGCTGGTGCGCGAGCGCGCAGCCCGGCAAGGTTTGACGCTGTTGCTCGACGTGCCCGACGGCCTGGGCGACTGGGTGGCCGACACCCGCAAGGTCAAGCAGGTGGTGGTGAACCTGCTGTCAAACGCCGTCAAGTTCACGCCTGCCGGCGGCAGCGTGACCTTGCGCGGGCGCCGCGCCGGTGATGCCATTGAAGTTGCCGTGATCGACACTGGCGTGGGGATCGCGCCCGACCAGCAGGCGCTGGTGTTCGAGGAGTTCCGCCAAGCCAGCGGCACTTACCTGCGCAAGCAGGAAGGCACCGGCCTGGGGCTGGCGCTGGCCAGGCGCTTCGTCGAGTTGCTTGGCGGAACCATGCACCTGACCAGCACGCCCGGGAAAGGCTCGACGTTTGCTTTCACGCTTCCACAGCGGGCCCTGGAGGTTGAACCATGAGCACCGTCCTGATCGTCGAAGACAACGAGAAGAACATGAAGCTGGTGCGCGACATCCTGCGCCACCAGGGGCACCACACGCTGGAGGCGATGACCGGCGAAGAAGGCGTGCGCCTGGCGCGCGAACACAAACCCGACCTGGTGCTGATGGACATCCAGCTGCCCGACATCGACGGCATCACGGCCCTGCGCCTGATTCGCGAAGACACGTTGCTGAACGCCGTGCCGGTGCTCGCGGTGTCAGCCTCGGTGATGCCCGATGAGCAGAACAAGATCGTCGCGTCGGGGTTCGACGCCTACATCACCAAGCCGATCGTGCTGAAGGCATTTCTGGCGTCGGTGCAAACCTTTCTGGCGCGCGGCCGTCACCGGCCATGACTGCCAAGGTGCTGGTCGTCGACGACGTTGCCAAGAACGTCAAGCTGCTCGCCGATCTGCTGTCGGTGAAAGGCTACCAGGCCATCACCGCGACAACGGGCGTCGAAGCGTTGGCGCGAATCGAGGCCGACCAGCCCGATCTGGTGCTGCTCGACGTGATGATGCCCGGCATGAGCGGCTTCGAAGTGTGCCAGGCGATCCGCGCCAACCCGGCCCGCTGCATGCTGCCTGTCGTGCTGGTCACGGCGCTCGACCCGGCGCAGGAGCGCGCCCGGGGGCTGGACGCCGGCGCCGACGACTTCCTCTCCAAGCCAGTCAACCAGGCCGAGCTGCTGGCGCGCGTGAAGTCTTTGCTGCGCATCAAGTCGCTCTACGACGAGGTGAACCGCCAGCGTGATGAACTGGCGCGCTTCAACCGAGAACTGGAACAGCGCGTGGCCGATGGTGTGGAGCAGCTCGCCAAAGTCGGGCGGCTGAAGCGCTTTTTCTCCCCGCAATTGGCAGCGGCGATCGTCGCCGGCGGTGCCGACGACCCGCTGAAGAGCCACCGGCGCGAGATCACCGTCGTCTTCCTCGACCTGCGCGGATTCACTTCCTTCACCGAAACGGCCGACCCCGAGGAGGTGATGGGCGTGCTGGGCGAGTACCACGCGGCGATGGGCCGGCTGATCCTGGAACACGAAGGCACGCTGGAGCGCTTCACCGGCGACGGCATCATGATCTTCTTCAACGACCCGGTGCCCATTCCCGACCCGGCCGCGCGCGCCGCGCGCATGGTGCTGGCGATGCAGGCGCAAGTGACCCGGCTCGCCGCGGGCTGGCGCAGGCGCGGCTACGAACTGCAGATGGGCGTGGGCATCGCACAAGGCTTTGCCACCATCGGCGGCATCGGCTTCGAGGGGCGCATCGACTACGGCGCCATCGGCAACGTGACCAACCTGTCCGCACGCCTGTGTGGCGAGGCGCTCGGCGGCGAAAGCTTGCTGTCGCAGCGCGTGGTGGCCGCGCTGGACGGTGCGTTCCAGGTCGAGCCGGTGCCGGACTTGGCGCTGAAGGGATTTCAGCGGCCGATCCCTGCGTTCCGCCTCCTGGGCGTTTGAGAGCCACGCGCCGCACGTCGCAGATTCAGAACGCTTAGGAACGCTTCGGCGCGCGCCCAACGACATGACCGGGGCTCGCGGTGGACAGTCGATCCATCGACAACGCACCTCCGGTGCACCACCCCGAAAGGCCCGCATCATGAAGACTTCGATCACCCTTCGCATCGCTGCTGCCGCGGCTTCGATCTGCACCACGTTCGTGTTGTTCAGCATGGTGACCTCGCTGGCCGAGCCGCCGCAGGCCTCAGGCGTTGTGCAGGTCGCTCAAACCAAGCCGGCCCCCGTACGCTGACCCACGGCCGACCGCCCATGCGCTGGTGTCCGTCATGGAACAGCTTGCCCTGTCCTTGCTGCTCTGGATCGCAGCGCACTCGACCCTGGCGGTTGCGGGCCTGAACCCGCCGCCGATCGTGCTGCTCAACCCGGAACAGATGACCGCCTTGTACTACCAGCAAGCCGGCATGCCGTCGACCGCGCCGAAGGTCGATACGCGGGTGCAAGGCTACTTCGACTGGTCTGGCGACTCGCGCGGCGTGATCTACCTGGTGCGCCCGCAGGACACGCCTGGCGCCAACGCATACACCGACCCGGCGGACAACCCGCTGTTCCGCGAACGCCTGCTGCACGAACTGGTGCACTTTGCCCAGCACGCCACCGGCTCGTACGAACGCTTCGATTGCCCGGCCCAGGGCGAATTCGACGCCTACCGGCTGGGCGGCATCTACCTGCGTCAACTCGGCGTGGCCGACCCAATGCCTGGCCGCATGGCCTGGGTACGGCGCTTCAGCAGTTGCTGAAGGCCGGCGTCGCGTCATTCCGCCGTCTCACCGCTCGCCAGAGTGTTCTTCACCCACAGGAGGTCACCATGAACCGATCCACCCTCGCCTTCTCCGCAGCGCTGTCCCTCGCCGCGCTGTTCAATGCACAGGCCAGCGAGCCCGTCATCACCATCGACCAGTCCGGCGCGCTGGCCGGCAACATCTCGCCAGGTGACGCACCGGGCTTCCCCATCGCCCTTACCCGCAGCGGCCACTACCGGCTGGCCAGTGACCTGGTGGTGCCGGCCCACATCGGCGGCATCGTCATCAGCGCACGCGGCGTGACGCTGGACCTGGGCGGGCACACGGTGGGCGGCCCGGTGACGTGCCGCCACGACGAGGCATTGCGTTCGGTGGTGTGCGATGCGGCCAGCCGCTTCTCGGCAGTCGTAGGCATCAGCAGCGTGGGCGCTGCCGGAGCGGTCATCCGCAACGGCATCGTGCAGGGCTTCGCGGGCCTGGGGGTGCACTACGGCGAGGGCACGGTACTGGACAACTTGCAGGTTCGTTCCAACGCCGGCGTGGGCATTGCCGGCGCGGCTTACGCCACCGCGGGCATGGTGCGCGCGGTGCTGGTGAAGCACAACGGCGGGCCGGGCATCGTGTGCGAGCAGATGCGCATCGAGCGCTCCACCTTCGCCGCCAACGGCGGCACCGGGGTGGATTGCCGCGGCTCGTGGTTCGTCGACACGGTGACGCGGCACAACGGCGGCTATGGTGTGGCCGAGGGCAGCAAGGTCGGGCTGCGTTCGTTCGGAAACAGGCTGGGAGACGAGACCGGCGTGGCGGCGGATCGGCTGCCGCGGGTGACGAACGCGAGTCGATGAAACTCGAACCGGCGTCGCGCGGCTCTTGGCGCGCCCAGGCGCATGTGGCCCAATGGCCCGATGTCGGGAATCGCCCTTCTTCGCACGGGTCTGGTCACGCTGGCCCTCTCTTCGCCCAGCGCCGCCCCGGCCGGCAAACCGCTCGACGACCCCGCCTTGGCCGCGGCCTGGCACACGCTGCGTGCCATGGACTGCGCGCGTTGCCACGGCAGCACGTATCACGGGTCGTCCGGCCCGTCGATCGTGGAGTACGCCCGCACGCAGAGCCGCGAGATGTTCCTGCGTGCAGTGCTCGACGGCAACCCGGGCCGCGGGATGCCGGGCTACCGCGGCAACCCTCGGGTCGAGCCGGCCATCGACGCGATCTACCGCTATTTCAAGGGGCGCGCCGACGGCGTGATCGGAGCCGACGACCGGCCGGCTTGATCGGCGGCTTGATCGGCGGCTTGACCCGCCAGCTTGATGGGCCGCGGGAGAGCCGCGATACTTGGCCGATGACCACTCACGCCAACGACGCCACGCGGCTGCAGGACATCTCTTCCGCGTTCGTCGCCGGCAGGATCAGCCGAAACGAGGCGCGCTCGGCGGTCACCCAGCTGATCTTCGACCGTCTCCGGTGTTCGCGCGTGAGCCTGTGGCGCTTCGACGGTGAACCCGGTGACTTGAGCTTGTTGTGTTTTGCCTCGCGCGCGGCCGGCGGCGAGCTCGACACGCAGGAGCGCCGGCTCACCGCGGCCGAGTACCGCGAGTACTTCAACGTGCTTGTGGGCACCGGCATGTACGTGGCCCACGACGCGCAGGCCGACCCGCACCTGCAGCCGATGCGCGCCCACTACCTGGTGCCGAACAACGTGCTGTCGATGCTGGACGCCGCCTTCATGGTCAACGGCCGCGCCTACGGCATGGTGTGCTGCGAGCAGACCGACGCGCCGCGCACCTGGCGCGCGCCCGAGGTGGCGGCGGTGCGGGCGATCGTGTCGAAGCTGGCGATGCTGATGGCGGGCTCGGGCGACCCTGCGCTGTGGGGGTCGCCCTCGGTGCCGATGGCGCCGATTTGAGGCCCGGTGCCGATGGCGCCGATTTAAGGCCTGGCGCCGGCGTTGATGTGATCAGGCGGCTGCGCGATCGGCGCTGCGAATCTGGATCACGAGTTCGTGCAGGCGCTGCGGGTCCAGCGCCGCACGGCGGTCGGCGCCACAGACCGCGCTGCGAAAGCCGGCGAAGTCTGGCGCCAGCGCCCGCAGCGCCGGCAACTGCGGCAAGCGCAGCGCACCGGCCAGGCCCACCAGCGCGCCCGCGCTTCGAACCCGCGCAATGAAACGCTGCAGATCGGCCAGCGGCACGGCGTCGAACAGGCTGCCGACGAGCTTGTCGGCGGTGTCGGCCATCACGCCGGGGAAGCGCAGTGCGCAGGCGCGCTCGATCAATCCGGTGTCCAGCCCGCGGTCGGCAATGAAGACCGGCACGACCGCGCATTGCACACCCCCAGACTGCACGCGCGCCAGCGCTGCCAGCACGTCGGCGGCACCGGGCTCGCGCGGGATGCCGACCTTCACGTAGTCGACACCGCACTGGCCCACCTCGGCCACCCGCTCGAGCACGGCCGAGACATCGGCCATGGCCAGGTCACCGATCGTGGCGCTGATCGGCAAGCCTCGGCCCTGCGAGCGCAGGGCCGCGACGATCGCGCGGATCGTCTCGACGGGCAAGCCGCCCAGCGCGCCGGCCGACGGCTCCTTCAGGTCGATGAAATCTGCACCGCCTTCGGCAGCCATCAGCGCCTCGCCGACACTGCGCACGCTGACGAGCAACCGCATTGCCGGCGGCGTCATGGCGCGCCCTTTGGTGCGGCAGCCCGGTGGCGCGCCACTGCCTCCTGCAGCCAGCCCCAGGCTTCGTGCTCCTCGGGCGCGGCGGTCTTGTCGATGGCGATCTGCAGGTAGGCCATTTCGGTATCGATCTTCTCGGGCTTCAGCATTTGCAGCCGGCTCACCAGCACCGCCCCTTCGATGACCGCCGCCTGCGCGCGGTTGAAGCCGATGAAAGGCGCGTGCTGCACCTCGTGCACACGCGCCAGCTGCAGCACCGGGCGTTGTGGGTCGTCGCTGATCGATTCGAGCCGCAGTTCGACGTGACTCAACGCCGCCTTGAGCCGCACCCCCTGCACGCGCTCGGCGGGCACCGTCGGCCAGTCTTTGCGGCCGGTCACGCAGCCGGCGAAGACGCGCGTGTCGAGCACGATGTTGAGCACGGCGTGGCGGGTGGCGACGATGTTCGACAAGGTGGTCGATGGTACGAACGGCATCAGCACGACCTCACCGGGCCGACCCTCCGGGCCTGCTGATCCGGGCCGATACCGCACGCCCATCGGCGCCACATGCGGCTTGCCTTCGGGCGAGACGCTGCTCACCACACATTCATAGATCACGTCGTTCATGGTTTGGTGTGTTTGCTGCGCGTGCTGCCGGGCGCGCACCACGCGTTCAGGTCTTGTGCGGTCGTCGGCACCGCCACGCCCCAGTCGAGCGGCTGGTCCTGCACGTAGCGTTTGCCGAGCTTGAGGGCGATCTCGGCGTGCGCGAGTTCGACGCCCATGTAGAAGGCGTGCGCCGCATCGTGCTCCAGCTTCAGCTGCGGCCACAACTCGAACGCGCCCTGCCCGAGGCGCAGCCCGTCGCGGTTGTACACGTGCAGGCCGGCCTCCGACACCTGGACGCGGAAGTTCGGGTCGCGCACCTGCGCGGCCACGGGCTCGATCTCGGCCGGCGGATCGGGGAACGGGTGGTTGGCATGCACCGTCATCAGCGCGTCGGTCATGCCCTTGGGCAGGCTGGCGCTGCGCGCGGCGGCGTGCATCACGCGGCGTGCCACGTCGGCCTCGCGCACCGCGCGGCGCGCGTGCCGGCTGACCTGCGTGGTCAGCACTGCCGCCACCTGCAGTTCGGCGGCGATGCCGAACAGCACCGCGTTGATGCCGCTCGTATCGGCCTCGGTCAGCTCGGTCACATTGCCCACGCCCATCATGATGGCGACGGTGGGAAAGCGCTCGCGCAAACGGTGGTAGCGCACGATGGAGTGGGTCAGGCCGAACGGGATGGGGTCGAGGATCGCATCGGCCAGGAAGGCGCGGCCCGCCCTGTCCATCGCTTCGATCGCGGCATACAACGAGGCTTCGTCGGCCGGTTCACGCGGGATCAGGATCGGCGTGGAGGCCACCTCGTGGGCCACCCACAAGGTGTCGATGCTCAGGCTCAGCAGGTAGTCGGCGCCAGCGCGGCCGCCGCGCAGCAACTCGTCGGTGTCGACCGAATCGACGCTGACGGCCAGGCCCTTGGCCTTCAGCGCGCGCACGCTGTCTTCGAGGTGGTCGAACGGCGTGGCAGGCAGGCAGCCGATGTCGATCACGTTGGCGCCGTCGGCCGCGAGCGCATCCGCACGTTCGACGATCTGCGCCACCGACAGGCGCGGCGCGTCGACGATCTCGGCAAAGATCGCGACCTCGTATTCGCTCAGGTCCATCGGCTTCGCAGCGCGCTGAAAGTAGCGCGGCAGGTCCTTCAACTCCTCGGGCCCGCGCACCACCGGCACGCCGTAGTGCTGCGTCAGCGCGTCGAGGTCGCCGCGGCAACGGCCCGGCACGATCAGGCGCTGTGCGCGGCGCGGTGCTTCATCACCCGCGGCGGCACTCAGCACCGGCGCAGCGACGCGGCGGCGGATCATGTCGGCCGTCATCAGTGCGGCCACCTGCAGGCCGATCTCGCGCACCTCCCAGGTGAAGGGCGCATCGGCGATGCTGGCCAGCACCCGTTCCAGCGAGGCCTGCGCGAGCCGACCGGTCAGGAAGACGATGTGTTCCAAGCTGTGTTCCATGCCAGCGAGAGTTCGGCCAGGCGCTGGTTCAGCGCGGCTTCGAGTTCCTGCGGCGAAGCGACCACGCGGCAAAAGTCGATTGTGCGCAGCCGCGCCACGTTGTCGAACTCGACCTGGCGCGGCCGCAAGGTGACCCAGTCGTGCGGCGAGCGCGTGACGACCACCGGCTCGGTATCGCACGCGAACACGATGCCCGGAATGCCGAGCTTGCCGGCCTGCGCGAACATGTTGGTCGGCAGCGAATCGCTGATACCGAAAGCGCACTTGGCCACCGTGTTGCTGGTGGCCGGTGCCACGACGACGGTGTGGTAGATGTCTTCATACAGCATTCCCACCGGCACGCCGCTGGCGGTCTTGTCGCGGAAGATCCGAAAGCGCGGCTTCAGTTCCTCGAAGCTCATCTTGTAGATCGCCAGCACCTCTTCGCCGGCCGCCGACAGGAACAGGTCGCAGTCGGGCAGGCGCGCTGCCAGCGCCATCGATTCGTCGAGAAAGTGGCCCGAGCCGGTAATGCACCAGGCAAAACGCGAGCGCGTGCCGGCCGCGACGACGGGTGCAGGTTCGTCGGCATCGATGATCGAAGAAGGGGCGGGACGGGACATCGAACGGTCACTCAAGGCGGAGCGTATGAACTAGCGGGTGAACCCTGCACCCCACCGAAGTTCGTGCAGGATGCGAGCCCGTGATTGTGCGGGTTGTGCGGGGCCGCTGCAGCGGGTGCAATAGCGTGGCATGCTGCGAACCTGCCGCCCCGCCTGCTGCCCGAACACCGGAGAACGCCTTGACCCTACCCGCTTCACTTCTTGCCCACCCGCCCACCCTGGCCGGCGACGTGCCGATGGACGTGATCTTCATCGAAGGCTTCACCGGCGACACCGTCATCGGCATCCACGACAGCGAATTGCACCGCCCGCAACCCATCGTGATCGACCTGCACGCGGGTGTTCCGCGCGCAGCGGCCTGCAGCACCGACCAGATTGGCGACACCATCGACTACAGCGTGGTCGCTGAACGCCTGCGCCGGCTGATGCGCGAGCACAAGCTGCAGTTGCTAGAGGCGTTTGCAGAGACCGTGGCGGACATCCTGCTCACCGAATTCGGTGCGCGCTGGGTGCGCGTGAAAGTGGTCAAGCCGAAGAAGTTCGACGATGTGAATGCGGTGGGCGTGGTCATCGAACGCACCTCCCAAGCGCCGACGCAGCCGCGCGGCGGCGCGACGGTGCTGCAGCTCATCGGTGCGGGCATGGTGCCCGGCAGCCGCTGAAGCCCTCCTCGAGACGCACAGAAGCAAGCCCAGCAAAAAGGCCGACCGGTTGCCCGGTCGGCCTCTTTAGTTTTGTGACGTGACGAACTCAGTTCGGCGCAAACGGGTGCGGCGACGAACCCTTCTTGGCCACCACTTCAGCCGCCGTCGGCGAGCCGGCCACGGCGCGCTTGAGCGCTTCCTTGGTGGCGCGGTAGTTGAAGTCCTGGATCTTCTTGTCGTCTTCGGCTTGCCAGTGGATGAACACACCGACGCAGATGAACAGGTTGTCGGCTTCACCGACCGGGATGGTGCCGTCTTCGACGCAATCAGCCACCGCCATGCCGACGGCACGTTGGGCCGGGCCGAACATCTGCACGGCCTGCTTGGCACCCTTGATGGTGACCTTGTTGAACATCACCGTGGCCGGCTTGGCCAGCAGGTTGGGGGCCACCACCGCCAGCAGCGAGGTGAAACCGTCCTTGTTGTTGACCAGTGCGTTGGCGAACGCGCTTTCGGCGGCGCTGCCGCGCGGTCCGATGATCAGGTCGATGTGGGCGATTTCATTGCCGTCACCGACGAGAGACTCTCCCACCATCATGCGATCGATTTTTGCCATGTTTTCTGCTCCTGTCAGGGTTCTGAGGTGATCACGACACTGGCGCACGGGCCAGCGCGGCTGCGACGGTATCACGTCCGGCCGAGCCACCGGACCCCCTCCCTAACCCCTAAACAGCATCCCTTTTTGGAACACTGCGGGCCAGCTGGCCGAGCATCATCCCGGCCACCAGCAGGTCGGCGCTGGTGCCGGGGTTGAGGCCGTCGGCCTTGAGCGCCGCGTCCCAGGCGTGGAAGGCCGGGTCGGTGTCCAGGCTTGCGCCGGCGAGTGCGCGGTCACGCCATGCCCTCGCCTGGTGCATCACCGCCGTGGCCGCAGCCGGGCCGCGCTTGCGGGCAATGTGCGAGTCGGCCACCGTGGCCAGCAGGGCGAGGTACGCACGCTGCACGGTGGCCACCGTGCCGGGCGCGGGCATGCGGGGCGGGCCGTTGGCCAACATGTTGGGCAACACGTCGGGCACCAGGTCGTGCGCCCGGTCGCGCGCCGGGTCGGGCACCGCATCGAACGCCGAGCCGAGCGCGGGCAGCACGGTGTGAAACACCAGCGCGTAGCCGTCGCGGTACTGCGCGGCGATGCTGTCGCGCCCGGCGGCCAGGGCCATTGCGCTGCGCAGGTCGACGGCAGGTTCGTCGTGCACGTCCTGCTCGGCGGCCTGGCCCAGCCCGCCGGGGTTGGCGTGGGCGATGGCGCGGTAGGCGGCGGCGGCGTCGGCGCGGTCGAGATCGGCGAGCACCTCGACGAGCGCCGCGCGCACGGCCGGCGCGTCGGCCGCTTCAGGAAAGCGTTCCAGCGCCAGCGCCACCGGTGCGCACAGCAGCAGGATGCCGAGGTTGGTATTGCAACCCGCCACCGCCCAGGTGGCCTGCACCGCGGCTTCGATGCGCGGCCCGACACGCGTGCCAGCTTCGAACAGCGGGCCGGCTGCCGCTTCGGCGCTGGCCAGGAACAGCGCCGCGTCCATGCCGTGGCCAGCCGAATGAATGCTGACGTTGCCGGGCTTGCGCACGAGCACGTCGAGCGCGCAGGCGCGCAGGAAGGCGTGCCGGGCGCTGCTGGTCAGCCCGGTCATGCGCGCTCGGCCGCGGCGCCGCGCGCGCCGGCCATGCGCCGGTCGAGCAGGTCGTCGACCAACGCGCGCGCGATGTTGAAACGTGTCACGTGCTGCAACCCGCGCCAGGCCGCCACGCCGTTGACTTCGATCACCTGGATCGCCTGGGTCGCATCGGCACTGGCGGCGGGCATCAGGTCGACGCCGGCGTAGTCCATGTCCAACGCCTGCGCCGCACGCTCGGCGATGTCGGCCAGTGCCGGGGTCAGCGGGGCGGCGTGGCACATGGCACCTTGCGCGACGTTGTGGACCCAGTGCGCACTGACACGCCGCATCGCGGTGACGGCGCGCCCGCCGATCACGAGCACGCGCCAGTCGAAGCCCGGCTCCGTCTGGGCCGGGATGAAGCGTTGCAGATAGGCCAGTTCGCCATAGCCCTTCTTCAACAGCGGCACCGCGTGGTGCACGCCACCCACGTTGCCGACAAGCTGCAGCCCCTTGCCCTGCGAGCCGAACAGCGGCTTGAGCACCAGCGCGTGGCCGGCAGCGCTTTCGCGCATGACGATCTGCTGCGCCTGCGCTTGCGACTCGGTGGCCCAGGTCGGCGGCGTGGGAATGCCGGCCGCGTGCAGCAGCAGGCTGGTCATCGACTTGTCGACGCTGCGTTCGATCGCACGCGCGTCGTTGTAGACCGGCACGACGAGTTCACGCAGCGCATGCAGCACACCCAAACGCTTGGTGACCTGCTCGAACGTGCCGCCGGCAATGCCGCGCACCAGCGCCGCGTCGGGCAGCGCCGCGCCGAAGCCGGGAATCACCAGGCCGTGCCAGCTCGCCGTGGTGTCGATGCGGCAATCGGCCAGGTCGATGCAACGGCCCACCGCACCGCGCTCGCGCAAGGCCGCTTGCAACTGGCGCGTGTGCCAGCCGGTCTCGTCGGTCAGGATCGCGACGCGCAGCATGCTCAAGCTTCCTTGGCTTCCTTCAGCCACAGGCTCTGCAGCAGGGCCATGTTCAGCGCACCACCATGCCAGGTGTTGCCGCTGTCGATGTTGCTGACCCAGACTTCGGCGGGCGCGAACAAGGCGCCGTCGATCTTGTAGAAGTCGTACTCGGCGGCCTTGAAGATGTCGGCGAACGAGCGGCCGTAGTCGCGCGAGTTGATCGACGGCAGTTGATTGGCGAGCGTGCGAGCCGCAGCGTCGTCGCCCCGCACCGTCAGGTGCACGCGGCCGCCGTACAGGATCGCGTCGTTGGTGCGGCCCATCGCCTCCACGCCGTCGGGGCTGGGCGAAGGCAGCGGCGCGGCGGCCGATCCGTCGACGATGTTGCCGAGCGCAAAACCCAACTCATGCGCCTTGTGCAGCGCCACCTCGAGCACTCGCGCCACCACCTGCGTGCTGCCGGCCGGGCTGGTGGTGGGGGTCAGGATCAGGGTCAGGCCTTCGGGCTTCAGGCCGCAATCCTTCAGCAGCTTGTCGACGATGACCTTGGGCGGCACGCGGTCCACCTCGAGCACCAGCACGCCGCTGTCGTGGCGGTCGGTATAGCCGAGTTCGGCGAAGAGTTTTTCCTTGCCCGCCAGCGCGCGCGCCGGGCCCGAGCCGAGCGAGAAGAACTTCTTGCCGCCGGTTTCTTCCTTGCTCGCTGCCAGGCTCCAGCCCGCGTACTGGCTGCCCAGGCAGGCCAGCACCGGTTGCGCGCTGCTCACCTGCAGCCAGGTGGGCCAGCCTTCGTGCCCGCCGCTGCGCAGGCTCACCTGGCCCAGGCCGCCCATGCAGATCTCACCGACCAGCAAGCCCGCCGCGACGCTGCCACGCGCCTGGATGCCGGCGTCGACGATGCACACGCCGCCGCTCTTGCCACTGCCGTCGTGGCTCACGTTCACGCCCAGCGCTTCGGCCTGGTCGAGCAGGCGTCGCACGAGCGGTTGCGCGAGCGCGTTCACGCTCAAGGTCGAGGCCGCCAGCGGCGGAGGGGTGTCGGTCATCGTGATGTCTCCAAGGTGTTCAGCAAGGCCTCGCGGCGTTGGTTCAATTGTGTTCTCACCCGATCGGCATCGGCCGCCGTGGCGCTGACGCTGCACACCGGGTCGCCGGCGCTGAACGCGGCGGCACCGAACGGCAGGTCGTGGCAGTTTGTTTGTTCTGCCAGGCGCGCAGAGGCGGTGTCGTCCAGCGCCAGCCGGTGGCGCGCGAACACGATGTGGTGGCCGTGCACCGCGCGCCGGGCCGCGCCGAGCGGGTCGGTCTGCGGCAGTTCGGCCTGCAGGCATGCGCGCACGTGCGCGGCCATCACACCGTGCGGCAGGTGCTGCGCGTAGCAGGCCATGCTGGCCGACGGCCGCGGGTTGACTTCGAGCAGCGAGACCTCGCCGCCGTCGAGCATGAAGTCCAGGCTGCATGCGCCGTGCAACGAGAATTCGGCCGCCAGCAGGTGCACCGCGCGGGTCACCTGCGCGGCAATGCCGGCCGCCACGGGCACCGGCCCGATGGCGCCACAGAAGACGAATGGCCGCCCGATCACGCTGCGCACGATCAGTTCGTTGAAGCCGAGCACGCAGGCGTCGCGGCCGTTGGCGATGAAGGTGGCCGACATCGGCAGACCCGGCGCGTGGCGCTGGAAGTAGGGGTGTGCGGGCACAGCCGGCTCGATCGCCGCGACGGCATGCCGGATGTGCCAGCCGCCGGTGCCCAGCGCGCTCTTCAGCAGCCAGCCAACGGTGTCGGCGGGTGGTGTGGCAGACACCTGCGGATGCGCGATCTGCACTGCGTCGAGAAAGCCGAAGAACGTGGCCGGATCGCGCACTCGCCGCACCGAAGGTGCTTGTGTGCCGATCAGCGGCAGCAACTGCGCACCCTGCTCCAGCAGATCGGGCAGCGCTTCGAAGCCGCTGCCGGCCACCCAGCCGAGCACGTCCCCAAGCCGCGCCGCGCGATGCAGCGCCTGCAAGCTCAGGTCGGCATCGATGTGCAAGCCACCCGGTGTGCCGACGGGCCACCATTCGGCGCTGGCGGCACGTGTGTCGCGGTCACCGAACAAGTCGAGCGCGAGAGCCGTGAAACCGGCCTGCGCGGCCGACTCGGCCAGCATGCGCGCGGAGATCGCCGCCACGGCCAGACTTGCCATGCGGCGCCTGGCGAACTCAGCCGGCCGCTTCGGCCAAGAAGGCGCGCGCCACCGCAAACGCTTCCGGGAAGCTCAGCACCAGCGCCTTCTCGGCATTGCGCATCTGCACCAGCAGGCGGTGCTGCGTCTGGTACTTGACGTTGCCGACCGCGAGCGCGCCGATGCCCACCACCGCCCCCGTCATCGTGCCAACCACGCCGGTGCCGGCGAGCGGCTTGGCGTCGTCCATCACGCCAACGCCGGCAATGCCCTCGGGCGGCACCGCGTTCACGTCGGCCGCGACCTTGATGCGCTTGGCAAATGCCAGGTCGGCCGGTGACACCACCTGCACGCCGGCCGCGGCGCAGGCCAGCACCACGTCGGCATCGGCGAGCGAGGCGCGCAGCGCCGCGCGGTCGCCGGCGGAGATGCCGTGCAGCGTCACGCCGAAACGCTTGCCCGACTCGACCGCGGCTTCTTCGGCCACGTCGGTGCCATGGCGGCTGGACAGGTGCACCTCGGCGCCCGCCTGCGCGGCAATCACGCCGGCAATGCGCCCGACCGGCCCGGTGCCGCCGAGCACCAGCACGCGCTGGCCAGAGAGGTCTTGGCCGTGGTGGCGCTTCAACGCGGCTTCGACGCAGGCGACCATCGCCGCGGCCGTGGTGTACGAGCCGCTTGGGTCGGCCATCACCGACACGACGAAGGGCTTGACCATCGCCGCCTTGGCGCGCTCGACCATGTCGGCCGCCAAGGTTGCGTCACGCCCGCCGATGAAGATGCCGGTGCGCGCCACGCCCTTGGGGCCGCGCGAGAAGATCGTGTCTTGCGTCAGGCCGGCGATGCCGTCGATCGTCACGTCGCTGTACGGCACGATGATCTGGTAACCGGCGTCGGCGGCCATGTTGATGTCGAACGGGCTCATCTGGCGAGCTGGCGTGAACATGTGCAGGATGTAGGGGCGTTCCATGGAAGACCTCGAATGGCGAAGAATAAGAAGAAGACGTTTGGATGAAGGTTAACGGCTGGTTGCGATCGCCTGCTCGCCGATGACCGCGCCGTGGTTGCGCGCACGCACGATGCTCAGGCTCAGCGTCGGGTCGACCACACCGGCACCGCGCGCACGCGCGACCAACGCTTCGGCCTGCGCTTGCGACGGAACGACGGCAAAACCTGTCGGCCCCCACGAACTCTGCCCGGTCGCGGCGCCCTGCTCGGCGCGGCTGGCCTCGCACAGCCAGCGCACCAGCGCACCGACGCGCGGACTGGTGTAGGCACTGCCGCCCTGCGCGGGCGCGAAGTGCGCGCCGAGCACGCGTTGCACGTGGCTGATGCCGGCCGCGAACGGCTCGAACTCGGCACTGGCCGCACCGGGCAGCACGCGCATCAGCACCTGGTGGCAGAGGTCGGCCGCCTGAGCGCGCGGCAGCGACGGCAGCGACGAAATCGCCTCGCGCTCCTGTTCGCCCGACAGGCCGCGGTGTTCGGGGTCGCAGACGACCACGATCCGCCAGGCTTCCGGCAGCGGAATGCGCGCCAGCAGCGGCGCCGGTGTGCCGTCGGCGCCCGGGCCGCCGTCGAGCAGCAGGCCGCCCTGGTCGAAGCCGGCGATGCCGACGCCCGAGCGCAGGCCGCGGCCGAGCCAGGTGGCCAAGGTGGCGGTGCTCACGTCGAGCCCATGCCACTGTGCGAATGCGCGCCCAACGGCGAGCGCGAGCTGCGTGCCCGAGCCGAAGCCGGCATGCGCCGGCAACACGTGCAACAGGCGCAGGTGCAGCGGCGCATGCTTGCCAGTGTGCTCACGCAGGCTGCGCAGGTGCGCGCTGGCACGCTCGACCTCGGCTTGCGCGGCCGGCATGGCCGACGCTGTGGCGCTGACCCGATCGGCCACCGCGGCACTCAACTCGACCACCGTCTCAAACCCGTCGATCACCAACCCCAGGCTGCCGAAGCGCCGCCCCAAGCTCGCGGCCGGGTCCAGAAAGCCCAGGTGCAGGCGGCCCGGCGCACGCAGCGTCAGCACGCGTTCGCCGGTCTGCACGGTGGGCGAGGCATTCACGCGGTGGCGACCGCCGTGTCAACGGCAGTCAACCGCACCGCCGTCACCTTGAAGCCGGGGATCTTGCCCACCGGATCGAGCGCGTCGCCGGTGAGCTTGTTGGCCGCGGCCTCCCAGAACGCGAACGGCAGGAACACCTGGCCGAGCCGCACTTCGTTGCTGAGGCTCGCACGCGCACGCACCGCGCCGTGGCGCGTGGCCAGTTCGACGAACACGCCATCGGCCACGCGCAGGCGTTCGGCGTCGGTCGGGTGCAGCAGCACCAGCGCTTCGGGGGCGATCGCGTCGAGCATGCTGGCGTGGCGCGTCATCGCACCGCCGTGCCAGTGTTCGAGCACGCGGCCGGTGGTCAGCACCATCGGGTACTCGGCATCCACCTGTTCGGCGCCGGGCTTGAAGGTGGTGGGCACGATGGTGGCGCGGCCGTCGGTGGTCGGGAAGCGGTCGATGAAAACGACGCTGTGGCCGGGCTCGTTCTCGAGCGGCGCAGGCGTGACGACCGCGTCCTCGCGCACCAGGCGCGTCCACGGCACGCCGGCCAACGGCTCCATCACCGTGCGCATTTCTTCGTAGACGCGCGCCACCGGCGCTTCGGCGGCCCCATGGCCGGCGCCGTCTTCAGCGCGCCAGTACGACCAGCCGGCACCCAGGCGGTTGGCGATCTGCTCGATGACCCACAGGTCTTGCATCGCGTCGCCGGGCGGCTCGACGGCCGGCCGGCCGACCTGGATCAGCCGGTCGGTGTTGGTGAAACTGCCCCACTTTTCGGGGTGGGCCGAAGCGGGCAGCAGCACGTCGGCCAGGATCGCGGTTTCGGTCGCGAAGATGTCTTGCACCACCAGGTGCTCGAGCTTGGCCAGCGAGGCGCGGGCGTGGTCCAGGTCGGGGTCGCTCATGGCAGGATTCTCGCCTTCCACGAACAGGCCGCGAATCTTGCCGTCGTCGATGGCATGCATGATCTCGACGACGGTGAGCCCGGGCTTGGCGTCGATGGACGTGGCCCACAGCGCCTCGAAGTGGTCGCGCACGGCCTTTTCGGTCACGCGCTGGTAGTTGGGCAGCATCATCGGGATCAGGCCCGCGTCGCTCGCGCCCTGCACGTTGTTCTGGCCGCGCAGCGGGTGCAAGCCGGTGCCGGGCCGCGCGATCTGGCCGGTGATCAGCGCCAGCGCGATGAGTCCGCGCGCGTTGTCGGTGCCGTGCACGTGCTGGCTCACGCCCATGCCCCACAGGATCATCGCGCTCTTGGCGGTGGCGTAGGCACGCGCGACCTCGCGGATCATGTCGGGCGCAATACCGCAGATCTCCGACATCCGTTCCGGCGTGGCCTCCTTCACCGACGCTTTCAGCGCCTCGAAGCCGTTGACGCGCGCGTCAACGAACTTCTGGTCCACCAGGCCTTCGTCGATGATCACGTGCAGCAGGCCGTTGAGCAGCGCCACGTCGGTGTCGGGGCGGAACTGCAGGTGCCAGGTGGCGCGCCGCGCCAGTTGCGAGCGGCGCGGGTCGGCGATCAGCAGCTTGGCGCCGCGATCGACCGCGTTCTTGATGAAGGTGGCCGCGACCGGGTGGTTCACCGTCGGGTTCGCGCCGATCAGGAAGATCAGTTCGGCGTGCGCCACGTCGGCCACCGGGTTGCTCACCGCGCCGGAGCCGATACCTTCGAGCAGCGCCGCCACCGAGCTGGCATGGCACAGCCGCGTGCAGTGGTCCACATGGCTGCTGTGCATGGCCTGGCGCACCAGCTTCTGGAACAGGTAGGCCTCTTCGTTGCTGCCTTTGGCGGAGCCGAAACCGGCGAGCGCAGAGCCAGACCCGTGCGCTGCGCCATCGCGAACCTTCTTCAGGCCGCCGGCGGCGAGGTCGAGCGCCTGCTCCCAGGTGGTCTCTTCGAACATCTCGTCGAGGCGCTTCTCGCCGCGCTTGAAGCGTTCGATGTCAGCCGGGTCCTTGGCCACGCCGGCGCGGCGCACCCAGGGCTTGAGCAGGCGCTTGGGGTTGTGGATGTAGTCGAAGCCATAACGCCCCTTCACGCACAGCCGCTTGTGGTTGGCCGGCCCGTCGCGGCCGGTGACCGACTGGATCGCCTCCTGGCCGTTCTTGTCCAGCCCGACGTTCCAGGTCAGCTGGCAACCCACGCCGCAGTAAGGGCACACCGAATCGACCTGTTTGGTGATCTGCACCAAGCCCGCCCCGCGTGCCGGCATCAGCGCGCCGGTCGGGCAGGCCTGCACGCACTCTCCGCAGGCCACGCAGCTCGACTGGCCGAGCGGGTCGCCGGCGTCGAAGGTGATGGTGGCGTGAGATCCGCGCAGCGCCAGGCCGATCACGTCGTTGCCCTGCACGTCGCGGCAGGCGCGCAGGCAGCGCGTGCACTGGATGCAGGCGTCGAGGTTGACGGCGATCGCGGCGTGGGTGGTGTCGGCTGCCGCGTAACTGGCCTCGCGTTGTGGCAGGCGGCCGCTGGTGACACCGAGACGTTGCGCCCACTGCGTCAGTTCGGACTCACGGGTGTAGGTGTCAGTCGTGCGGCCGGCGTCGCTGAGCAGCAACTCGATCACCATCGCGCGCGCCTTCAACGAGCGGTCGGACTGCGTGTTGACCTTCATGCCCGCCGTCACGTTGCGGCAGCACGAGGCGGCGAGCGTGCGCTCGCCTTCGACCTCGACGACGCAGGCGCGGCAGTTGCCCGCTGGCGTGAGCCCTTCCTTGTGGCACAGGTGCGGCAATGTCGTGCCTTCGCGCTTGGCCACGTCCCACAAGCTCTGGTCGGCGCGCGCGCTGACGGCTCTGCCGTCGAGCGTGAACTCGACCGTCGGCGCTTCGACTTCGAGCAGGCCGTGCAAGGTGGGTGCGTTCATGCCGACAGCTCCTGCGGGAAGTACTTGATGACGGTATCGACCGGGTTCGGCGCCGCCTGCCCGAGCCCGCAGATCGACGCATCGCGCATCACCTGCGACAGCTCGGCCAGCAGCGCGGTGTCCCAGCGGTCATTCGCGATCAGCTCGCGCGCCTTCGCGGTGCCGCTGCGGCACGGCGTGCACTGGCCGCAGCTTTCGTGTTCGAAGAAGGCCATCAGGTTGCGCGCCGCGTCGGTCACGCGGTCATGCTGCGAAAGCACCACCACCGCGGCCGAACCGATGAAGCTGCCGTGCGGCTGCAAGGTGTCGAAGTCCAGCGGCACGTCGGCCAGGCTCGCCGGCAGGATGCCGCCGGAGGCCCCACCGGGCAGGTAGGCATACAGCGTGTGACCTTCGGGCATTCCGCCGCAGTACTCGGCCACCAGTTCGCGCAGGCTGATGCCGGCCGGCGCCAGGTGCACGCCGGGCTTGTTGACGCGCCCCGAGACCGAGAACGAACGCAGCCCCTTGCGGCCGTTGCGGCCATGGCCGGCAAACCAGTCGCCACCTTTCTCGAGGATGTCACGCACCCAGAACAGCGTCTCGAAGTTGTGCTCCAGCGTCGGCCGGCCGAACAGGCCGACTTGCGCGACGTAGGGCGGGCGCAGCCGCGGCATGCCGCGCTTGCCTTCGATCGACTCGATCATCGCGGACTCTTCGCCGCAGATGTAGGCGCCTGCGCCCCGGCGAAGCTCGATGTTCGGCAACTCGACGTTCGGCATGCCGGCCATGATCGGGCTGGCCTTGAGCAGCGCGAGTTCACGCTCCAGCAACGCGCGGCAGCCGTGGTATTCGTCCCGCAGGTAGATGTAGATCGCGTCGATGCCGACCGCCCAGGCGGCTATCAGCATGCCTTCGAGAAAGCGATGCGGGTCGCGCTCGAGGTAGTAGCGGTCCTTGAAGGTGCCGGGCTCGCCTTCGTCGATGTTGACCGCCATCAGGCGCGGCGCCGGCTGGTCGCGCACGATGCGCCACTTGCGGCCGGCCGGAAAGCCCGCGCCGCCCAGGCCGCGCAGGCCCGAGTGTTCGAGCGACTTGATGACCGACTCGACGTCACGCTGGCCGCTCAGGCAGGCGGCGAGCGTCTGGTATCCGCCGGTCGCCTGGTACGCATCGAAGCCGGTCGCCGGTGACGGCTCGTGCGTGGTGTGGCCGGCTTGCACGGCCTGCACGACGGACTCGACCGTCGCCCGCGAGATCGGATGCTGGTGCACCGCCACCGCAGGCGCCTGTTCGCAGCGGCCGATGCAGGGCGCGGCGATCACGCGCACGTCGGCGTCCAGCAAGGCAGGCAGGCGCTGCAGCAGGTCGCGCGCGCCGGCCATCTCGCACGACAGGCCGTCGCACACGCGCACGGTCAGGCGCGCGGGGGCGTCGAAGCCGCCGGTGGCGTTCTCGCGCACCACGTCGAAGTGGTGATAGAAGCTCGCCACCTCGTAGACCTCGGCCTGCGACAGGCGCAGCAGTTCGGCCAGCGCCGCGAGGTGGTCGGTCTGCAATTGGCCGAAGCGGTCGTTCACCGCATGCAGCAGTTCGATCAGCAGGTCGCGCCGCAGCGGCGTGGCGCCGATCACCTCGCGAACCGCCGCAAGCGCCTGTGCGGTGACCGGGCGCTCGCGCCGGGTGCCCTTCGGCCGCGGCGCCGCCGGATCGGCCAGCACGTGGATGGGAATGACGGGAGCGTTCATCGGCAGGCAGCCCAAATATGTTCGGTTGGCGATATTCCGGCCCTTGGCCGACGCTGCGGAAGATACCGGCTCCGGCGGCACAATATATGCACGAGGTTGCCTATATGGGGTGGCCCGAGCCCACGAGCTTGCTCCATGCTTCGCATCAAGATCACCCCCCACTGGGAGCTCGGCCACGACGCCGATGCATCGCTCGACACGACCGACCTGCTGGCGCTGCTCGCTGCCGTTCAGGAAAGCGGCGCCATCGCCCAGGGCGCGCGCAGCATGGGCTTGAGTTACCGACACGCGTGGGGCCAGATCAAGCGTGCCGAGGCGCTGATCGGCCACCCGCTGCTCGACGCCGGCCGTGGCCGCGGCTCGACCTTGACGCCGCTGGCCGAGAAGCTGATCTGGGCCGACCGGCGCATCTCGGCGCGGCTTTCGCCGCTGCTGGAGTCGCTCGCCTCCGAACTCGAAAACGAGCTCGACCGCACCCTGCCGCGCCAGGCGCGTGCCCTGCGCGTGCACGCCAGCCACGGCTTTGCAGTGGCGGCGCTGGTGCAGCAACTCGACAGCGCCAAGCTGCCGGTCGAACTGCGCTACCGCAACAGTTTCGAGTCGGTGGCGGCGCTGTCGCACGGAGAATGCGATCTGGCCGGCTTTCACGTGCCGATCGGGGAGTTCGAGCGCCCGGCCGCCCAGCACTATCGCCGCTGGCTGCGCGACGATGCCCATCGGCTGGTGCACCTGGCGGTGCGCACGCAGGGCTTGTTCGCGGCGCCTGGCAACCCCAAGCGCGTGCATGGCCTGGACGACCTGAAACGCAAGGACCTGCGCTTCGTGAACCGCCCCGAAGGCTCGGGCACGCGCATGCTGACCGAGCTGATGCTGGCCCGGCGTGGCATCACACCGGCCGAGGTGCTGGGTTTCGAGAGCGCCGAGTTCACGCACGCCGCCGTCGCCGCCTTCATTGCCAGCGGCATGGCCGACGTGGGCATCGGTGTGCAGACCGCCGCGCACCGCTTCGGCCTGCACTTCATTCCGCTGGTGCGTGAGCGCTACTTCCTGGCGCTGGACCGCGCCGCTGCCGAGCAGCCGCCGATGCCGCAGGTGCTGGAGTTGCTGCGCTCACCCGCCTACCGCTCGGCGGTGGCCGCGCTGGTGGGTTACGAAGCCGCCGAAACCGGCCGCTTGCTGGCGGTGGAAGAGGCGTTCGGCAGTTGAGGGCCGCTCGTCACCCTGCCGAGCCAGTCAGGCCGGCGCGCCCAGGGCCTTGGCCGGCTGCGCCGCCCTGTTGTGGATCTTGCGCTGGCGGGCCTGCTTGTGCAGCCAGCCTTCCAGATGGCCCGCGATCTTGGCCGCCGGCCCGCCGTCCCAGAACTCCGGCACCGGCCGCCGCGCGGGCGGCACGGACAGCATGTCGCTGACCAGCTTGTCGAGCTTGTCGATGCCTTGCGCCACGTTCAGCTGCATCGGCTCGGTGAGCTTCATCGGCACCACCACGCCTCGGCCCAGCACCACACTCTGGATGCCGAGCGACACCGCCTCGTCGAGGAATTCGCCGGACACGCCGGCAATCAGGCAGCGGGCGCGCCGCAGCAGGTCGATGCAATCGAGGTAACCCAAGGACGGCAGCAGCACGATGCGCGCGCCTTCGAGCCGCTTCTCCTGGCCGGATTCCCTCAGCTCCTGCAAGGTGTAGGCGTTGACCGCCCACAGCACCGGCACCTGCTTGCTGACCCCGGCCAGCCGGGACACCAGTTCCTGCGCGTCCTGGTTCGGGTTGCGCTGCGCTTCGATCTGCGCGGTGGCCATGGCATAACCGCGCTGGCCCTTCAGCGCCGCACTCGAAATGCCGGCGCGGCGCAGCACCTCGTCGGGCTGCATCGTGTGGTCGGCCGCGAAGCGCAGCACGTTGTCGGACAGGTCGCCGACACACAGCACGCGGTCGGTCGGGATGCCCACGCGGTACAGCGTGTAGTAGGTCGCCAGATCGCTGATGTAGGAGATGTCGGCAAAACGTTCCAGCAGCACCGCGTTCATCTCTTCGCCCGGCGTGGCCCAGGCGCGCCTGCGGCCGGCATCGTTGCGCAGCACCGGAATTTCGCTCTTGTGCGCCAGCAGGCTGCAGGTGAGCAAGGTGTCGCTCGCGCCCATGGCCAGCACGGCCACCGGCGAGTGCTCCTTCAGCACCGCCTCGAATCGCACCAGGGCCGTGGCCGCACTGGCCGCGCCGCTGCGGCCATCGACGTTCAGGTGAACGTCGGAAAGCGAGCCCGGCATCACGCCGGACAGCCCGTCGCCGACTTCGATCGCGGCGGCGTTGCCGGTGTGCACCGTCATCACCGGCGGCAGTTTCGGGAAGTCCGCCAGGATGCGCGCGAGGGCGCGCGCCTTGACGTAGTCGGCCGTCGAATCGACCAGGCAGATCAAGGGTTCGGCACGCTTCGGGATCGACGGCGCGATGACCTCGATGACGGCCGGCGTGGGCGCCCGAGCCGGCACGATCGAAGCGATCGGTGCGGCGGGTGCGGGTGATGCGAGCTGCGCAGCCACCACCGCCGGGGCCGGTGCGGCTTCAACGTCACGCGCCACCGGCACCCCGTCAGCAGCGGCCAGCGCCTGGGCCGGTTCGGCAGGCTTGACCGGATCGAGCGTCGGCTCGACGCGGGTATCGAAAGCCGGTGCGGCCGGTGCGGTCAGTTCTGCGGGCGCGGCGCTCGCACGCCATTCGACCGGCTCCGCGGCATCGGCCAGATCCCCGGGCGCCGACGGTTCGTGCGCTGCCACCACACCGGGCAGGAACGCCTCGGGCGCAGATACGGCGTGGCGCGAACCGCGCTCGTTGGCGTGCTGAAGGCGGGCATCGGGGGCCGGCGCGGCCACCACGTCCAGGTTCATCTTGATTTCGGGCGCGGCGCCGGGCTCGGGCTCGATGTTCGGTGGCGTCAAGGTCGAACTCGCGAAAGCCGGCACCGGCGGCGCATCCGGCGGCGGGATCTCGTCGGTCTCGCCGATCTCGGCGCGCAGGTCCTGGGCGATCTGTTCGACGTTCTCGGCGCTGATGGCGTCGCGCGTTTCCAGGAACGCGGACAGCAGCAGCCGGTTGCACAAGCGGTTGATGCGGCGCGGAATGCCGCCCGTCCAGCGGTGCAGTTGCTGGAAGGCGTCGAGCTCGATTTGCGGCCGGTCGTTCCAGCCGACCAGGTGCAAGCGGTGCTGCACGTAGGCGCGCGTCTCGGCCGGGTCCAGCGGGCCGAGGTGGCACGACGCCGTGACCCGCTGGCGCAACTGGTCCATCGCCTTGGCCTGCAGCTGGGTGCGCAGTTCGGGCTGGCCAATCAGGAAGACCTGCAGCATCGCGTTCTTGCCGGCCTGGAAGTTGGTCAGGACGCGCAACTCCTCGATCACCTCGGGTGCCAGGTTCTGTGCCTCGTCGATGATCAGCAAGGCGCGCCGGCCCTTGGCCGCGAGGTCGGCCAGAAAACTCTCCAGGTCGGCAATCAGCTGGGCGCTGTTCTGGATCGCCACCTGCACGCCGAAGGCCATCAGGATCGCCAGTGGCAGGTCGCCCGGTTCGAGCTGCGTGCTCACCACCGGCGCGGCCACCACCTTGGCGGGGTCCAGCCCTTCCAGCAAGGTGCGCACCAGCGTGGTCTTGCCGGCGCCGATCTCGCCGGTGACGACGATGAAACCTTCGCCCTGGTGCGCTCCGAATTTCAGGAACGCCAGCGCATTGCTGTGGCCACGGCTGCCGAAGTAGAAGGACGGGTCCGGGATCAGCTGGAACGGCGGGCCGCTGAGGCCAAAGTGCGATTCGTACATCGAAACAGGGAACCGGGAGGTGGCTCTTCAGAGTCGGCCGACGGCCGGAAGGATCAGTGGCTGCGAAGCGTCAGTAGTAACCATACTGCTGATGTTCCGAAGTGCGTTCCGAGCGATTGAGCATGGACAGCACGATGGGGCAGGCCTGGACGGCGGCGAAGGCCTGGGTGATTTCGTCTCTGCCGGTGGAGCCCTCAGCCACGACCATCAGGATCTG
>JANMYQ010000140.1:0-11041 GCA_031382215.1 Methylibium sp. | reverse complement strand
GGCTGCGTTGAAAGTCGGGCAACGCCAGCGCGCGGGTGATCTCACGGTTCATCGCTGTCACCGCCTCGGGCAGCGTGCCCTTGGGCGCCATCACGGCCAGCCAGCTCAGGCCGATGTCCGGTACACCCAACTCGACGAACGTCGGCACCTGCGACAAGCCTTCCATGCGGACGTTGCCTGTCACGGCCAAGGCGCGGACCCTGCCGGATTCGATCAGCGGCATCAATGCGCTGCCCGCCTCCATGCCAATCGCGACCTGGGCACCCACCAGGGCCTGCACCACACCGGGCGAGCCCTTGAAGGGAACATGATCGATCGACATCTGAGTTGCTGCCTTGAGCTGCTCGATGAACATGTGCGGCGGTGTGCCATTGCCGGCCGACGCATACATCAGCGTGCCCGGCTTGCGCTTGGCCAGATCGAGCAACTGCGCCAGCGACTCGATGCCGAGCGACGACGGCGCGACCAAGATCATCGGCGACTCGAGCACGATCGACACCGGATCGAAGTCGCGCACCGGGTCGTAGGGCAGCGTTTTGAACAGCGACGGGTTGATGACCACGGCGCCGATGTGCGTGAAGATGAAGCGGTGGCCGTCGGGCGACGCGCGACGCAGGTGCTCCATCGCGATGATGCCGCCGGCGCCTGGCATGTTCTCGACCACGATCGGCTGCCCGAGCGCCATGCCGATGTGCGCGAAGAGTTCGCGCGCTCGCGTGTCGGGGCCGCTGCCTGCGGGTCCGGTCGAGATCACGGTGATGGGCCGCGAGGGCCAAGGTTCCGCACCCCCCACCCGACCCGACGCCAGCGTGGCGAGAGCCAGAGCCGAGACCAGAAACGAGCGGCGCGTCGCTTGCGCGTCGCATGACTGACCTGGGCGCGGGGTCTTCATGATCGGGTTCCCTTCGGCAAGCGAAGCGCGGGTGAGGTTGAGGGTCAGGCGCTGTGGGCGGCTTGTGACGGTGCCGATCTTCGGACCGGCTTGCGCCGCCCGACGCCCGGCCTGGCGTGTGCAAGGTTGGCTTCCATCACGCGGGTGAGCAGATTCAGCAGAGTCGTCTTCTCCGCGTCGTCCAGGCAGGTAAGGGCGGTGTCCTGCGCGGCGATCACCGGACCTGCCGCCTTTGCGCGCAGACGTCTGCCGGCAGCGGTCAGTTCCAGCTGGTTGCTGCGCCGATCCGTGGGTGAGGGCACGCGGCGGACGAGCTTCAATTGCTCGAGTTCGTCGATAAGCCGGCTCGCCGAATTGGCATCGATGCCTTGTCGCTCCGCGACGCGGCGTTGGTCCGTTCCCGGCTCGCGAATGATCGCCACCATCACGCCCCACTGCGCAGGGGTCAGCCCGTGCGGCTCCAGTGCATCGGTCATCAAGCTGACCATGATCTGCGAGAAACGCTTCGCCAAGTGGCCGGGGGCGCGACGACCGGGGATGGCTGGCAGCTCGGCTGTGTCTGCAGACCGCCAGCCGTTGGTCGCTGCGGATGGGCCGTACAGATAGGTCAACAGGAAGGATTCGCTAGACATGGTTCACTAAGTGACTAATGTGATCATCACAATAGTTACTATGTGGAGTGTTGTCAAGTGAAGCTTGCTGAGTGAAGCTTGCTAAGTCGTCGGCCGCAGACTGGGTGCCGCCGCTCAGGTTTGCACGGGATGACACTCGTCGCCGTGCACGCTGGCGAATGCTGCAATGCCCTGCGGCGACTCAGTCACGGACGCAGGATGCCGTTCACGTCGAGTATCTCAATGACTCCGCGTGCAAGTCGCAGCCGGCCGGCCCTCTCAAGCCGCTTCAGCTCGCTGGATACCTTGGGTCGGCTGACTCCACATCGTGTGGCAAGCGCCTCGTGCGTAGAGCGGATCAGCCAGCGGGCACCGGCCGAAGGCGGGCACTCCTGTGCAAATCGGGCCAGCGCCGCGCATACGCGCTCGTGAACGCCACGCTCAACCCAGCCGACCTCGCGCTTCTGCACCTCTCGCAGCCGGGAGGCCAGGAACTGAACCAGAAGCACGAGCAGTTCCCGGTTCTGAACCAATGTCTGCTCGATCTTTGCGATCGGTATCCATCGCATTTGCAAGTCACTCACCGCCACCAGGTCAAGCTGGCCCGGCTCATCTCCGAAAAGCCGGGACATTCCGACGATCTCACCGTCGCCAAAGCTGATCGGAACGACGTGCCCGCCATCGCCACCTTGCAGGTGCAAGACGGCATCGATGCGACCGAACTCCAGGAATGGCAATCGGGTAACCCTGTCGCCAGCCCACATCACCGTCGTGCCCGCCGCGACATGATGTATCGGGTGCTCAGTCATGCCTATCCGCGCAACCAGGCCGAGCGCCAGCCGACGGCTGGGGCCACGACTGGGTCCGAGACTGTTCAAATCGAGCATTGGAGACTCCAAATTCCGGGGTGCACCACATGGGGATTGCAGGCTTCCGAACGCTTGGTCGTGCCGGAGGCCCCGACCGGCGCGCAAGCCATTGTTCCCGCGGGAACTGTCAGCGCCGGTCGGAACGGCAAAGATTGAGCGTCATCACCCTGAATCCTAAGGAGTTGCCATGCTGCTCAATCGACGCCAGGCCCTGACCCTGTTCAGTCTGGGCCTGGGCCCGCGGGCCGCGACGACCGCCGCGGCCAACGTGCCTCGCAACCTCAGCATCCTGGTTGGCTACCCGGCAGGCGGGGCTCCGGATCTGGTGGCCCGCACAGTCGGTGCAGGCCTGCGCGCCCACGACTGTGCTGCCCTGATCGACAACAAGCCCGGAGCCGGCGGCCGCTTGGCGGCAGACGCCCTTCTCGCCCTTCCCGCAGATGGAAGCGCTGTGATGCTTGTGCCGGCCGGCAATCTCACCGTCTACCCGCACATCTACACAAAGATGCGCCACGACCCGCTCAAGGATCTGGTCCCGCTGGCCACCGCATGCGAATTCGCATTCGGCATGGCCGTCGGTCCGTCCGTTCCAGTCCGTACCCTCATGGAGTTCATTGCCTGGGCGCGCGCAGATCCCAGCCGAGCGAAATTCGGTTCGCCTGGCGCCGGTTCTGCCATGCACTTCATCGGCCTGCAACTGGCGAGCCAGGCGAGATTCGACATGCAGCACATTCCTTATCGAGGCGGCGCGCCAGCGCTGAACGACGTGATGGGCGGCACCATTCCAGCCGTTTTCACAACGCTGTCCAACCTCATCCAGCCGCACAAGCTTGGCAAGGTACGGATCCTGGCCCACTCGGCAGGCCACCGGCTGCCTGGCCTGCTCGACGTGCCGACCTTTGCCGAGTCCGGCTTTGCAGCGTTGACGATCAGCGAGATGTTCCTGTTCGTCGCGCCTGCCCGGACTTCAGTCGCCGTGCAGAAGGACCTGGCAGCCTTGCTGACGGCAGCCACCGAGGAGCAGAGCGTGCAGGCCTTGCTGCAAGCTGCCGAATACACACCCTTGAGGCTCTCGCAGGAGGCTATCGCCACGCGATTGGCCGGGGAGCATGCTTGCTGGGGCACGGTCGTCAAGTCCACCGGTTATCAGGCAGAAGACTGACGCTTCGAGTGGAGCGTCCGAACATCCTGCTGCTCACGAGTGATCAGCATCGCGGCGACTGCTTCGGCTTTGAAGGCCGTCGGGTCCGCACGCCACATCTTGACTTGCTGGTCCGGCAGGGCACCCGCTTCTCCTCCTGCATCACACCCAACGTCGTCTGCATGCCGGCCCGCGCCTCGATGCTGACCGGTCTGCTGCCGCTGACGCACGGGACGGTCGACAACGGCATCGACCTGAATGCCAGCGTCGCCGATCAGGGGTTCGCCGGCACGCTGGGAAGGGCTGGCTACAGGACGGCATTCATCGGCAAGGCCCACTTCTCCAGCAACCACTCGGCACGCCCCACCGGGCGTTGCGAGAACGTCCCCAGCTCGCGTGGCTTCCCGGACGAGTGGCATGGACCTTACATGGGGTTCGAGCATGTCGAGCTGATGCAGCTCGGACACAACTACTGGCTGCCCGAACGGCCGCCGGGGGGTATGCACTACGAGCGCTGGTACCACCAGGACGGTTTGGGAGACTTCAAGGACGCGCTGTACCGCCGTCATGTGGGAGCGCCTCTCTCCGCTGCACAAACGCACGCTTCGGCGCTGCCGACGGTCTGGCACAACAGCACGTGGGTCGGCGACCGCACCGTCGACTACCTTCGCAGCTCTGGTCGCGAGCGCCGTGCCGGCGCGGAACAGCCGTTCTGCGCCTGGGCGTCCTTTGCCGATCCACACCACCCCTTCGACGCGCCTGTTCCCTGGAGCGGATTGCACCATCCGCAGGACGTGGATCTCCCCGCCCACCGAACGCTCGATCTGGATCGCCGCCCGTGGTGGCATCGCGCCGCCTTGGAACGCGCGCCGAGAGGCCCGAACAGCAGCGTCCGCGAAGAGTACTCGCGAATGCCGCCGCAGAGCGATGCCCAGTTGCGCGAGCTGATCGCCAACTACTACGGCATGATTTCACTCGTCGACCACAACGTCGGCCGCGTACTGACGACGCTGAAGGAAGAAGGCCTCGAAGGGAACACCATGGTGGTCTTCACCTCGGATCATGGCGAATGGCTGGGTGATCATGGATTGGTTCTGAAGGGCCCCATGTTCTACGAGGGATTGTTGCGAGTCGGATTGATCATGCGCGGGCCGGGCGTGCCCGCGGGCACGGTCGTCGCAGACCCTGTATCGACCATAGATCTGGCCGCGACCTTCGGAGACTATGCCGGTGTGCCCATCGCATCTGCCCGGCACAGCACCTCGCTGCGGCCGTTGATGATGGGGACCGTTGATGCCGCATCGCGTGGCCATGCGTACACCGAATGGAGGCTTGGACCATCGCGCTGCGGCGTAGCGCTGGACCTGCGTGGTGTTCGAACCCGTGACGCCAAGCTAACGCTCGAAATGGGCTCAGGCGCGGGCGAGCTCTATGACCTGCGCGACGATCCCGACGAATGCGTGAACAGATTCGCCGACCCCAAGGCACGCGGCCTGCGCGAGGAGCTGATCCAGAGATTGGCGAGTCGGCCGGACGACATCCTTGCTGCGGTCTCGACACCGGTCGGGCCAGCGTGATCTCGAGCCTGGAAACCGGCCCGGCCCGGGGGACACTCGCGGAGCAGAGTACCCCGGCGGCCTGATCCCTCTCGGCCTGTGCAGGCCGCCACTCAAGCCGCCTCAGCTCCCCGCGACACTCCATAGATGTGCCACACCGCAATGAACATCGCCGCGATCGCCGGCCCGAGCACGAAGCCGTTGATGCCGAATGCGGCCACGCCGCCGAGCGTGGTGATCATCACCAGGTAGTCGGGCATGCCGGTGTCGCGGCCCACCAGCAGTGGGCGCAGCAGGTTGTCGATCAGGCCGATGACGAGCACGCCGTAGGCGATCAGTGCAATGCCCTTGAACAGCGCGCCGGTCATCAGGAACCAGAGCGCCACCGGCAGCCACAACAGCGCTGCGCCGACGGCGGGCACGAGCGACAGGAAGGCCATCAGCACGCCCCACAACAGCGCCCCACGCACGCCGAGGGCCCAGAACGCCAGGCCGCCGAGCGTACCCTGGATGGCGGCGACCAACAGGCTGCCCTTGACGGTGGCGCGGATGACGGTGGCGAACTTGTCGAGCAGCTCGCGCTTGTGCGCCGGCGCCAGTGGCACGGCGCGGTTCACGGCACGCGTCAGCGCGGCGCCGTCGCGGATCAGGAAGAACGCGAGGTAGAGAGTGATCATCAGCGCCGCGACAAATTCGAAGGTGTTCAGGCCGATGCTGAGCGCCTGCGTGGCGATGAACTGGCTGCCTTGCGCCAGGGCGGCCGACAGGCGCCGCTGCAGCGCGCCGAAGTCGACCAGGCCGACTCGGTCGAGCAGCCCGGTGATCCAGCCGGGCAGCGCGTCGAAGAGGCCCTGCAGATACAGCGCGGGGTTCAGCTCGCCCGACTGCAGGCGCTCGAACAGCGCGGCTGCCTCGCGCGCGAGCGCGCCGGTGATGAGCGCAAAAGGAAAGATCACGATGAGCAGCACCAGCAGCAGAGTCAGCAGCGCTGCCGGCGTGCGCCGCTGGCCGAACAGGGGCAGCAGGCGCCGGTGCACGGGGGCGAACAGCAGGCCGATGATGCCGGCCCACAGGATCGTTCCGTAGAAGGGCATCAGGATCCAGCCGAACGCGGCCGTGACCGCGATCAGCAGCCAAAGCAGCGCCTGGTTCGGCCGGCGCGGCGCGGCGCTTTCAGCAGGGGAGTTCATCGCGTGTCCATCGGGTGTGCCGAAAGTGGCCTGCCGAAAGCGGCAGGGCCATCGTGGCACAGCTTTGGCAACGCTACTGCACTACTGCAGTGTCTGCGCCTCGGGCCGGCTGACGGCGCGCAACACGAACTGCGCCAGGGCTTCGACGCTCGGAATGGCGATCTCGCGCCGGCCCTTCTCGTCGAAGCGGATCAGCCCGTCGCGCGCCAGGCGCGTGAAGGCGCGGCTCACGGTCTCCAGGGTCATGCCCAGGTAGGTGCCGATCTCGGCGCGCGTCATGCGCAGGGTGAGCTGGTCGGTGCGCAGGCCGCGTTCAGCCAGCGAATCGGCCCAGTAGCGCACGAAGTCGGCCACGCGCGCATCGGCAGGCAGGGTGCCCAGCGCCAGGCGCCATTCGCGGTCGCGCGCGAGCTGCCGGCTCATGGCCTTGTGGGCGCTATGCATCAGCGCCGTGGAGGTGGCGGCCGACGCCAGCAGGTCGCTGTAGTGCAGGCTCCAGACCTCGCCGGTGTCCATGGCCACCGCGTCGCAGGCGCAATGGCCCGAGGCCAGGCCGTCGAAGCCGATCCAGTCGCCTTTGAAGTGCAGGCCGACGATCTGCTCGCGCCCGTCGGCGGCCAGGGTGCCGGTCTTGAAGACGCCCGAGTTGACGATGTGCAGCCGGAAAAACGCCTGCCCGGCCACCTGCACCGCGTCGCCCGCATGCACGGTGCGGCGCGTGAACGACAGGTGGCGCTTGACGAGCACGAGTGCCTCGCCCCACCGCGGGTCGGGGATCTCGATGCCCAGCAGCACCGGCGCCGCAGCCTTTGGCGTGGTGGCTCGAGCCAGGTCCGGGGAGGCCTTCTCCAAAGCCAGCAACTCGGATTGACTGGGTGCATGCATCAGGAATGTGTCCATGGGTGTCCGGCCGGCCCACGCTGGGCCACGCCACGTGGCACCGTTGTATCGAAGGTGCAAACACAGCGTCTGTGCGACAGCGCACGGTGTGCGCACGCCGCGCACTTCGCCGCACGCGCGGGCCGATGCGTACCCTGGGTCGGCTTTCGAACAGACAGGAGTCACCTCGGGTGATAGCCTTCCCAGGCTGCCCTTGCGTCTTGCTGCGTCGAGCTGAGCGGCCAACAGCCAACGCACCGATGCGCCCCCGCCGCCACCACACCGAACACCATCGCACCGACCGCATTGGCTGGCTGCGCGCAGCCGTGCTCGGCGCCAACGACGGCATCGTCTCCACCGCCAGCCTGATCGTCGGCGTTGCCGCGGCGCAAGCCAGCCACGGCAGCCTGCTGGTCACCGGCGTGGCGGGGCTGGTGGCCGGCGCCATGTCGATGGCGGCCGGTGAGTATGTGTCGGTCCATTCGCAGGCCGACACCGAGCAGGCCGACCTGTCGCGCGAACGCGCCGAGCTCGCCGCCGACCCTGCCGCCGAGGAGCGGGAGCTCAAGGCCATCTATGTGGGACGTGGCCTGGAACCCGCGCTGGCTCAGCAAGTGGCCGCGCAGCTGATGCAGCACGACGCCGTCGGTGCGCATGCGCGCGACGAGCTTGGCATTTCCCCGGAGTTCAGCGCGCGGCCGGTTCAGGCCGCATTGGCGTCGGCCGCCAGCTTTGCCGTCGGCGCGGCGCTGCCCCTGGCGGTCACGGCGCTTGCACCTGGCCGCAGCCTGCTGTTCTGGGTCTCGGGCACGTCGCTCGTCTTCCTGGCGCTGCTCGGCGCCGTGGCCGCACGTGCGGGCGGCGCCGGTGTGCTCAAGGGTTCTGTCCGCGTGACCTTCTGGGGTGCGTTGGCCATGGCGGTCACCGCAGGGGTGGGGTCCCTGTTCGGAGCCGTTGCCTGATGGACCGGATCTCGCTGTCACCCTCTCCTACAACGTGCCCCGGCCGGCGCTGACAGCCGCGTTCCGCGACGCCCCCTAATCTGTCAGTCGAACCGGCAGTGCCGGCAAAAGGAAGAGGCACCAGGACATGAGCGACACCATCACCAAAGACAAACTGCCGACCTCGTTCGGCGCCTTCTACCCGGTCGGTCACCTGATGCTCGGCGTGCCCGGCCAGGCACAGGCCGACGCATTGGCCGAAGCGCTCTGCCAGGCGGGCTGGGCGCGCGACGCGGTGGTGCACTTCACACCGAGCGAAAGCATTGAAGAGTTCGAGGCGATGGTCGAGAACCCGTCGATGCTGGCCGGCTTCGGCTACGCGATCACCCTGCTGCGCCGCTACCTGGCACTGGCGCGCGAAGGTTACCGCTGGCTGCTGGTCAAGGTCGAAGACACCGAGGCTGCCGCGAAGGCGGCCGAGATCGCGCGCGCTCAGGGCGCCACCCTGGCGGTGCACTACCGCTCGCTGATCGTCGAAGAACTCATTTGAGGCTCGGGCCGGCGGCGAACTGCTTGGCCGCAAACGCCCACGCCATGCGCGAAGCATCGGGGCCTTGTGCGTCGCTGAAGGCCTGGCTGGCCGCGCCGCCGCTCCATGCGTGGCCGAGCTGGCCCACCTCCACCAGGGTGGCCACCAGGTGGCCGCGGCGGGTGTAGCCGGTCACCTGGCTGGCGTAGCGTTTGCCGCGCTGCACCTTGCGCGCCTTGCCGGCGCGCGCGCCGGCGGCATCGGCCCACATCTGCACCGCGGCCTGCGCGTTGCTGGCCGCCACCACGGCGTCGGCGTCGCCGTGGATCACCATCAAGGGCGGCCAACACGCCGCTGCCGCCATCGTCTCGGCCGTCGCCGGCAACGGCGATGGGGTTGAGCGCCTGCCGTTCATCGCCCGCAGTGCCGACAGCGTTGAATGCGCTGCGCCGGGTGGAATGCCCGAATGCATCACCAGCGCCTTGAAGCGCTGCGGGTGGCGCGTGACCAGCAGCGCGGCCATGCTGGCGCCCGACGACAAGCCGGCCACGGCCACGCGCGCGCGGTCCACCGCATGAAGCAGGCACACCTGGTCGATGGCGCTCATGATCAGCGCAACTTCGCCGTCGGCCCGTCCGCGGGTGGTGTCGAACCAGTTCCAGCAACCCTGTGCATTGGCCAGGCGCTCCTGCTCTGGATAGAGCACCAGGAAGCGTTCGCGCGCGGCGATGCGGTTCATGCGCGTGCTGGTGGCAAAACTCTTGGCGTCCTGCCCGCAGCCGTGCAGCATCACCATCAGCGGCAAGCGTTCGCCGAGCTGAACGCCGGGGGGCCGGTACAAGCGAAAGCGCCGCGCGCCTGCAGCGCCCATCGCAACACCGGGGATCCAGTCGCCGGCACCGGGCGGCGCGCTGCGCCGTGCAACAGCCGGGTTGACGGCCCGGCGAACGGCGTGGGTTCCTGCGCTCAAGCCCGCCCGCAAGGTGCTGCGAGTGAGCGCCGCGACGCGGCGGTTGAAGCTGCTGGCCCAGGCCAGCGAGTGAAGTCTTTTTGCCATCGGCGATGCTACGCCAGATAGGGGTTAACCCGCATATCCGTTGCCCGGCAAGGGCTTCGCGGACCGAGCTACTTCAGCACTTCGTCGTAAGCCTTGCGGTCGGCCGCATAACAGTCGCACGCGGCGGCTTCGAGGCCGGGGCGGTCGAGCACCTTGAGTTCGCCACGGCGGTATTCGATCAGCCCGCTGCGCTGCAAAGCACTCGCGGCTGCGGTAACGCCTACGCGGCGCACGCCCAGCATGTAGGCCAGGAACTCGTGGGTCACGTGGAACTGGTCGGCGTGGGCGCGGTCCTGGCTCATCAGCAGCCAGCGCGCCAGGCGCGGGCCGATCATGTGAAAGCGCAGGCATGCGGCCGACGCGGCCAGTTGCGCCATCAGCACATACAGATAGCGGTTCATCGTGCGCTGCATTGCCACGCTGCCGGCCAGTTCGCGCCGGAACACCGTGGTGGCCACGCGCCAGGCCGCCCCCGGGCCTTGCACCAGCGCGTGCAGCGGAGCCCTCACCACGCCCAACGCGAGTTGCGCGCCGAGCATGCCCTCGCGGCCGATCATGCCCACTTCAAGGGCCGGTTCGCCATCGATATGCGCCACCAGCGAAATGAATCCCTCGGTCGGAAAGTAGACGTGGCGGGTCGCCTGGCCGGGTTCGCACAGCACTTCGGCCAGCACCAGATGCACCGGCTCGCACACCGCCAGCAGGCGTGCCCGATCCTTGCGGGGAAGGAGTTCGATCAAATGGTTTTCGACGGCAGACAAAGCGCGCTCCAGGTGGGGTGCCGCCCCCTCGGGTGAGGGAGGCGAGCCGAAGTGCGCGCAGGGGGTCGGATGCCGTATCGATCGGTGCGCGAGTATGCACGCTGGCGCGCAAACCGACCGTGCTGTAGCCGACATAGCGGAAGTCGCTGGGTGTGCCGGGGTGGCACGGATCCGCTGGATCCGCGCTAGATCCGCTGTTCGAGCAGCCGCCGGTCGAGCACCGCAATGTGCCCGCGGCTGTAGCGGATCACGCCGGCCTGCTGCAACTTCACGGCGGCTGCGGTCACGCCTTCGCGGCGCACTCCCAGCAGGCCGGCCAGCAGCTCCTGCGTCATCATCAGTTCACCCGAGGCCAGACGGTCCAGGCCCTTCAGCAGGCGCCGGCACATCAGCTGGTCGATCGAGTGGTAGCGGTTGCACGCGGCCGTTTCGCAGACCTGCTCGATCAGTGCCTGCGTGTAGCGCAGCAACATGTGCCGCACCGCACCGGAACGGGTGATCTCGTTCTTGACCACCTGGGCGCGCAACCGAAAGCCCTCGCCCGGCTGCTGCACGACCGCGCGGCTGGGCGTGGCGTTGCCACCCATGAACAGCGACACGCCCACCACGCCGTCG
>JANMYQ010000135.1:0-26443 GCA_031382215.1 Methylibium sp. | reverse complement strand
CTGGGCGGCGCCGGTGATCATGTTCTTGATGTAGTCGGCGTGGCCGGGGCAGTCCACATGCGCGTAGTGGCGGTTGGCGGTTTCGTACTCGACGTGGGCGGTGTTGATGGTGATGCCGCGGGCCTTTTCTTCAGGCGCTGCATCGATCTGGTCGTAGGCCTTGGCTTCGCCGCCGAACTTGGCCGACAGCACGGTGGTGATGGCCGCCGTCAGTGTGGTCTTGCCGTGGTCGACGTGACCAATCGTGCCGACGTTGACGTGCGGCTTCTTGCGTTCGAATTTGCTTTTTGCCATTTGCTGCTCCTAGCGGCCTCGTGAAGAGGGACTCTGAAAATTAGCTGCCAAAACTCTGGTGCCCATGGCGCGGATCGAACGCGCGACCTCTCCCTTACCAAGGGAGTGCTCTACCACTGAGCCACATGGGCGATCCACACAGGTTTTCGAACGCCGATTCGCAAACCACTGGGGACCGCATGTTTGTTACCTGAATGCTCTGCCCCTCATGGAGCGGGAGACGAGACTCGAACTCGCGACATTTTGCTTGGAAGGCAAAAGCTCTACCAACTGAGCTACTCCCGCGCCGGACCTCTGTTGAACGTTGGTGGAGGAGGCTGGATTCGAACCAGCGTAGGCGTAAGCCAACAGATTTACAGTCTGCCCCCTTTAGCCACTCGGGCACCCCTCCTAGACGAACCCGGGACTATAGCACGGGTTGGGTTGCCTTCTGGCCGATGGCCCACCAGTCCACGCGATCCTGCGTGGCCAGGAAGTGGCTGCCGTCGGCCATGAACTGGCGCTTGAAGTCGTGTGACGGGTGACGTGTGCGCAGCACCCGCGGAGAGGCGCTCGCGGGCCGGCATTCATCGAAAAAGGCATTCGCCGGCTTGCCCCACAGCAAAAAGATCGGCGACGCTGGCGAGCCGCACAACGCCTTGACGATTTCGGATGTGAGCGCATGCCAACCGCAGGTCGTGTGGCTGCCGACGGAACCGATCTCCACCGTCAAAGTAGGGTTCAGCAGCAACACGCCGCGCCGCGCCCAATCGTCCAGCGCCCAGGTGCGCGGCGGAACGAAGCCCGGCTTGTCGGCCTCCAGCACCTTGAACACGCGCTGCAGCGAGTGCGGCCGCCCGTGGCCGGCCGAGAACGCCAACCCGTCCGCGTGGCCCGGCTTCGGATAGGGGTCCTGTCCCAGGATCACGACCTTGATGCCCTCGGGCGGCGCAAAGCGCAGTGCGCGAAACGGATCGGCCGGCGCAATGGGGCGGGCGCCCGAAGCGCGGCGAACCCGGTCGATCACGTCGTTCTGCAGCGCATCGGTCCACCCCGGCAAGGCCTGCCGCCATACCGCGGGCAGCGACTCGAAGGCCGCCGGCAGATCGTCGGCCGTCACGGCGCCGTGGCGCGGAACAGTGCGGCCAGCGCCGCGCCCGGATCCGCCGCACGCATGAAGGCTTCGCCGACCAGGAAGGCGTGCACGCCGGCATCGCGCATGCGCTTCACGTCGGCAGCGCCCAGGATGCCGCTTTCGGTCACCAACATCCTCTCCGGTGGCACGCGGGCCAGCAGGCCCAGCGTCACGCCAAGAGACACCTCGAACGTGCGCAGATTGCGGTTGTTGATGCCCAGCAGCGGCGTCTTCAGTCGCAGCGCGCGGTCGAGCTCGACACCGTCGTGCACCTCCACCAGCACCGCCATGCCCAGCGCTTGGGCCTGGGCTTCGAGGTCGCCCATCTGCGCGTCGTCCAGGCAGGCGGCGATGAGCAAGATGCAGTCGGCCCCATGAGCGCGCGCCTCGAACACCGGGTACGGGTCGATCATGAAGTCCTTGCGCAGCACGGGCAGCGCGCAGGCGGCTCGCGCTTGCTCCAGGAAGGCCAGCGAGCCCTGGAAGAACTGTGCGTCGGTCAGCACGCTCAACGCGGCGGCGCCGTGGTGTTCGTAGCTGGCGGCAATCTCGGCCGGCACGAAGTGCTCGCGCAGCACGCCCTTGCTGGGGCTGGCCTTCTTGACTTCGGCGATCACAGCCGCCTGGCCGGCGGCCACCTTGGCGCGCAGGGCGGCGGCGAAGTCGCGCTGGCCGCCCAACGCTTCGGCGTCGCGGCGAAGGCCCGCCAGGCCGCGCCGGCCACGCGCCACGACCAGTTCTTCGCGCTTGACGGCGACGATGCGCTTGAGGATGTCATCCACGTCGGCTGCTCCGCATCTCAGACGTTCACGCCGCCTGCAGCGCCTGCGTGCGCGCGACGAACTGGTGCAGCTTGGCCAGCGCCTTGCCGGTGGCCACCGCCTCGCGCGCCATCTCCACCCCGTGCGCCATGCTGGTGGCCACGTTGGCGGCGTACAGCGCCACGCCGGCGTTCAAGATCACGATGTCGCGCGCCGGCCCTGCCTCGTTGGCCAGCACCGCCTGCAGAAGCGCCTTGGACTGCTGCGGCGTCTCCACCTTCAGCGCGCGGTTGCTGGCCATCGTGAGGCCGAAGTCTTCGGGGTGGATCTCGAACTCGCTGATGCCGCCGTCCTTGAACTCGCCGACCAACGTGGCCGCACCCAGCGACACCTCGTCCATGCCGTCGCGCCCGTACACCACCAGCGCATGCTCGGCGCCCAGGCGTTGCAGCGCGCGCACCTGAATGCCCACCAGGTCGGGGTGGAACACGCCCATCAAGATGTTCGGTGCGTCGGCCGGATTGGTCAGCGGGCCAAGGATGTTGAAGATCGTGCGCACGCCGAGCTCCTTGCGCACCGGCGCGACGTTCTTCATCGCCGGGTGGTGGTTGGGCGCGAACATGAAGCCGATGCCGGTGTCGGCGATGCAGCGGCTGATCGCCTGCGGCGTCAGCGACAGCGGCACACCCAGGGCCTCCAGCACGTCGGCACTGCCCGACTTGCTGCTCACGCTGCGGTTGCCGTGTTTGCTGACGCGCGCACCGCAAGCCGCGGCGACGAACATGCTGCAGGTGGAGATGTTGAAGGTGTGCGAACCGTCGCCGCCGGTGCCGACGATATCGACGAGGTGCTTGCGGTCGGCCACCTCGACCTTGGTGGCGAACTCGCGCATCACCTGCGCGGCGGCGGTGATCTCGCCGATGGTTTCTTTCTTCACGCGCAGGCCGACGAGGAAGGCGGCCATCATCACCGGCGACATCTCGCCCGACATGATGCGTCGCGTCAGCGCCAGCATCTCGTCGTGGAAGATCTCGCGGTGTTCGATCGTGCGGGTCAGCGCTTCGGTGTTGGTCAGGGACATGGTGGGCTCCGGAATCGGGTGGGGTGTCGCTCCGGCGCTCAGGCGCGCTGGTGCTCGCGCATCGCTGCGATCGTGCGGTCGACGCCCTCGGCGTCGACGTCGAGGTGGGTCACGAAGCGCAGCCGGTACTGGCCGGTGGCGAGGATGCCGCGGGACTTGAGGTGCGCCATCAGCCCTTGCACGCGCTCGCCTTGCAGATCGGCGAAAAGAATGTTGGTCTGCGGTGGCTCGACCGTCAGGCCCGGCAGCCCTTGCAGGCCGGCGGCCAGGCGTTGCGCCAGCGCGTGGTCATCGGCCAGGCGCTCGACGTGATGGTCCAGCGCATGCAGCGCCGCTGCCGCCAGCACGCCAGCCTGGCGCATGCCACCGCCGAGCATCTTGCGCCAGCGGTGTGCTGACCTGATGAAGTCGCTCGTGCCGCCCTGCCACGAGCCCACCGGCGCGCCCAGGCCCTTGGAGAAGCACACCGACACGCTGTCGAAGTGGCGTGCCATGTCGGCGGCCGGAATGCGCAGCTTCACCGCCGCGTTGAACAGGCGCGCGCCGTCCAGGTGGGTCGCCAAGCCGCGCTGGCGAACCAGAGCGGTGGCCTCGGCGATGTAGGCCAGCGGCAGCACCTTGCCGCCCCATGTGTTCTCCAGGCACAGCAGGCGGCTGCGCGCGAAGTGCGAATCGTCGGGCTTGATGGCCGCTTCGATGTCCTTCAGTGCCAGTGTGCCGTCGGCCTGGTGTTCGAGCGGCTGCGGCTGCACGCTGCCCAGCACCGCGGCGCCACCGCCTTCCCAACGGTAGGTGTGCGCCATCTGGCCGACGATGTACTCGTCGCCGCGCGCGCAGTGCGTCATGATGGCCGTGAGGTTGCTCTGCGTGCCGCTGGGCACGAACAGCGCGGCCTCTTTGCCCAGCGTGGCGGCGATGCGCTCCTGCAGCGCGTTGACGCTCGGGTCGTCGCCGAACACGTCGTCGCCGACTTCGGCGTTGGCCATGGCGGTCCGCATCGCAGCGGTGGGGCGCGTGACGGTGTCGCTGCGCAGATCGACCGTTTTCATGATCGAAGTTCCAGGAAATTCTTCAGCATCGCGTGCCCATGTTCGGTGAGGATGGATTCAGGATGGAACTGCACACCTTCGAGCGGCGTTGGTGTTCCGGCCAGCGCGCGGTGCCGCACGCCCATGATCTCGCCGTCTTCCGACGTGGCGGTGATGTCCAGTTCGGCCGGCAGGCTGGCGCGCTCGATCGCCAGCGAGTGGTAGCGGATCACCGTGAACTGCTTCGGCAGCGCGGTGTAGACGCCACGCTCGTCGGTGCTGATGACGCTGGTCTTGCCGTGCATCTGCTTCGCCGCTCGAACCACCTTGCCGCCCAGCGCCGCGCCGATGCTCTGGTGCCCCAGACACACGCCCAGCAGCGGCAGCTTGCCGGTGAAATGCCGCACCGCCTCGACGCACACGCCTGCCTCGGCCGGCGAACACGGCCCGGGCGACAGCACCAGTCGCGTGGGCCGCAACTCAGCAATGCCCTCGACCGTGATCTGGTCGTTGCGGAACACCCGCACCTCCTCGCCCAGCTCGGCAAAGTACTGCACCAGGTTGTAGGTAAAACTGTCGTAGTTATCGATCATCAGCAGCATGCGTGCTCCAACACGGGATGGGTCCGAAGGGTTGCCACACGCGGTGCGCGGCGGCGCCGCCCTCAAGTGGCGACCGCAGGAAGCCCGCGGTGCGCCGGGGTCGCGCGCGTGTCCGGGCTCAGACGGCGCGCCGAAGCGAGCGTCGCCAGCGCAGCGCTGCCGAGAAGGAGGATCTCGTGGGAGGTCGGGTGAACGCCATGGCTGCCATGGCCGGATTATCGGCTGCGTCGGCGCCTTGATGGAAGGCGTCCGCTCGAAAGTTCGATCGGGCCGCAATGAGCAGCCCCGGACTCAGCAGTCGACGACCTTGAACTCCACGCGGCGATCGACGGCGTCGCGCACATCGTCGGTGCCTGTGCCCACCAGGTTCTCGCGATACCCCATGCCGGAGGCTCGGTTGCGGTTGGCCAGGGCGGCCGACGTGCTCTGGAGTAATTCGCCCACGCGCTCGGCGCGTTGCTGCGACAGGCGGTCATTCACCTCGGCCGAACCGGTCCGGCTGCTATGCCCGACGATGCTCAGACACGAGGGGGACGCCGCCGCCTGTTTGGCGATCTGCTCGAGCCACATGGCGTACGGGCCGCTGACCTTGGCGTCTGGCCAGAATTCCGTTCGGCCAGGGGCGAACAGGAGCTTGACGGCCAGCGATCGACCCGCGAATCCAAGCGCAGCGATTCTGCCGAAGGCCTGTTGCGCCTCGACCGCGTTGCCCAGCTTCGCCTGGGCCAGGTAGATGCCAGTGTGCACCCGGGTCTGGTCGCCGCCGGGCAAGGCCAGGGCGGCCTGGAACAATTTCAAGGATTCGGCAGTGCGACCATCGTCGTAGGCGGCCGTGCCCTGCTCCACCAGGGCCGCGACCCGAAGGCGCGCGGCCTGGCCCGGCTCGACCGTGCTGCCCCGCGACGCCTGGGCAGCGCGCGAGGGACTCAAGGAGACGGGGTCGCGCATCAGCACCGGACTGTCCTGGTAGAACACGGTGGGAGCGTTGTCGGCCGCTTCATCTCGAACGGCAACGGCCGTCTGGGCAACCACCTTGCCCGTTGCCAGGTCAGCCAGGGCCAGGTGCAAGGTGGCTCGGCCCTTGTCGCCGCCGGGTGCAGCTTGCACCAGCGCACCGTTCAACACCCAAGACACTCCGCCGGCAGCCGCCTCGCGCAGAGGAAGCCGCCGAACATGATCGTGCCGCTCGCTGAGGCACTGGCCGATAAGCCGGTCCACCGCGAGCGTGGCCACGGTTTGCTGGCCGACGGCGCCCTCTTGCACCGGTTCGGCCACCACACTGCGGCTCTGGAACCAGCGCAACCACCACGGGCTCGGCTGGACTTGCGCCATCAATTGGTCCACCCCCCAGGCCACCGCCTGCGGCAACACCATGCCGGCCGCCGGAGCCGGCCCGGCCGGCGGCGTCGCGCATCCCGCCAGGGCCATCGCCGTGGCAGGGCCCAGCGCGGCGGTGCGGCCGCCGGGCCAGCGCCACGGCGCAAGGTGACGGGCCATCGCGGCGATCTGGTGTGCGGTTTGGGCAATCATGGGCAGGCTCCCTGGGGTTTCTTCTTGGTGGCCGACGGTTTTGTGTCGTCGAGCGACAGGCGCAACAGCCGATCTGCACAGCGCGCGTCGTGGGGGGGCGGCCGCGGGGCCACGGCATTGCGCACGGCGCCCGAGCGGCCCGTGGGCGAGGCGGCGGGCGGTGCGGTTGCGGTTGCGGGTGCCATGGCCAATGCCATTGACTGCGCAACTGGCAGCAAGGCATGGGGCACGGCACCAGCCGACGCGGACGGCGCCAAGGTTTCAACGGGTGCGCTGCGGGTCGGCTCGGCCTTCATGGTGGCCGAAACCGTCATCGGCTTCGCCTTCACCACGGCCTGCGAGGCAGCCTCGGCGCGGTCGCCGGCCACCATCGGCGCAGCACGGGCGGCGCCAGCGACGGGTGAGCGCGGGCGCGTCTGGCTCCACAAGTGCAGGGTCCACAACACTGTCAGCACCACCGCCAATGTCAGCACCGCGTACGCCACGCGGCTCAAGAAACGGTGGCCGGATTGGCCGTGATCGAGCGAAATCGGCAGTGTGGGCTGGATCGGCCGCACCACACCGGTTTCGGGCGCCGCGACCGGCATGCTGGGCGTCATGATCGATATGAGGGACCCGCCGTGGGCTGCGGGTTGATGCGCTGCGCCGGTGTCGAGCGCCCCCGCGGCGCCTTCCCCCACCGCCAGCCCATGCAATGCAGGCACTGGCACGACCCTGTAGGGTTGCGTCGGATCCCCTCTGCCCGGCGGGCGCGCGATGACCACCCGCCGCACCTCGGGCACCGGGACCTTGGGCATCGTCACCTCGGGCACCGACACCTCGGCCACAAGCACCTCGGGCACCGGAACCTTGGGCACCAGCACCTCGGGCAACGGCAACGGCAACCAGATGGATGCGCCGCTTACAACCGCAGGCGCTGCCGTCGGCGTGGCCGCATCAGGGTCCAGCAGCTCGGTGTCCGCAAAGTCCGAGGCCAGCGAAGGTATCTCCGCCGTCGGCCGGTTGACCGGCGCGCGGGCCTGACCCCGATCGGGCACCAGAGCGGCCGGGCCGTCAGGCAGTTCGCGGAACCGGAGCTCGCCGGGCGCCGCTTCGCGAGCCTGCGAAACCATCGTGGTCCCATTGGCCGGCACGCGGCACTCGCCGAGGCCCAGGCGGGCGCAGAACTGATCGACGTTTCGCGGCCGCTCATCCGGCTGCATCGAAAGTGCCGAGTCGATGGCGCGCAGAAAGCCGTCGTCGTAGTCTCCGGCGGCGATGCGCGCCAATGATGGGGTCTGGCCCTGCACCAACCGGAGGCTGGTCAGCGCAGGCGGCATGCCCGTGATGGCGCGATGCAGGATGGCGCCCACGCTGTAGATGTCACTCCAGGGCCCGACCCGCAGTGGACCTTGCTCCGAACCCGTCAGCCCGAGCCACTCCGGCGCCGAATAGGCTTCATCGGCGGACAGTCGCGCCTGCACGGCCGAGTTGTCGGGACGGCTGGGCAGGGCACGAAGGCCCAGCAGCAGCACGCGCACGTCCTTGGTCAGCAGCACCCGCTCAGGTGTCAGCCGGCCATGCTGAACGCCGTGCCGGTGCAAGCCGTGAAGTGCGCCGAGCAAGGGCCCGAGGATAGAGCGCAGTACCCACTCGCCGGCCGGGCCGTTCAAGGTTGCAAAGAAGGCTGCGAGCGTGGTGCCTTCGATCCACGGCATCGCCCGGTAGGCCGTGCCCCGCTCTTGCCACTCGGCCAGCACCGAGGGCGTGCTCCCCGGCCGCAGCTCGACGAGCAATCGGCCCTGCTCGTCGAACACACGACGTTGCAGGGCCAGCGCACTCGCCGCCCCGCTGGCAAGGTCACGCGGCACCACCTCGAGCGCTCCGGCGCGCACGGCATGCGCCGCCGGGAAGAACTCCTTGATAGCCACATCCGCGCCGCCTTCTAGATCGGTGGCGCGGTACACCAGACCGAGATCGTCCGTGTGCGCCACGCCGCCCAGGCGATAGTGCCTGAGCACCGTGCCCGCAGGCAGTGGATCAAGGCTCGCATCGTCGTGCGCGCGGTTTCGTGGGCTGTCGGCGCGAGGTTCGAGCGAGCCGATGTGGGCAAGAGGGCGACTCATGAAGAAGCCGGATTCACGTCCGGCAGCGCAGTGTGTTCGCGGGACGATAGCCGCCGAGCGGGCCTCGCGAGCCGCAGCTCAGTCGACCGGCACAGAAGAATCTGCCTTGCCGTGAAACCGGGTGTCGTTGTGTGGTTCGACAGGCACGCTCACGTGCATTCCCACCAGAGCACGCGTGGCCGCGCGCCCGTCATTTCGGCGCCCGCCCGCGCTGCTCAGAAACCTTCTTCGACCAGTTCGGCAGCGCGGATCAGCGCGCGGGCCTTGGCCTCGGTTTCCTTCCATTCGAGCTCGGGCACCGAGTCGGCCACCACACCGGCGGCCGCCTGCACGTACAGGACCTGGTCTTTCACGATGCCGGTGCGGATCGCGATCGCCACGTCCATGTCGCCGGCAAAACTCAGGTAACCGCAAGCGCCACCGTAGATGCCGCGCTTGACGGGCTCGAGCTCATCGATGATCTCCATCGCGCGCACCTTGGGCGCGCCGGTCAGCGTGCCGGCGGGGAAAGTGGCGCGAAGCACGTCCAGGCTGGTCATGCCGTCCTTCAGCAGCCCTTCGACATTGCTGACGATGTGCATCACGTGCGAGTAGCGCTCGACCGTGAACGCCTCGGTCACCTTGACCGTGCCGGTCTTGGCGATGCGGCCGATGTCGTTGCGCGCCAGGTCGATCAGCATCACGTGTTCGGCGCGCTCCTTGGGGTCGCCGCTCAGCTCTTGCTCCAGCGCCTTGTCCTGCGCCTGCGTGGCGCCGCGCGGGCGCGTGCCGGCGAGCGGGCGGATCGTCACCTTGTCGCCTTCGGGCGTGTGCTCCTGGCGCACCAGAATCTCGGGCGAGGCGCCGACGATCTGGAAATCGCCCATGTCGTAGAAGTACATGTACGGCGACGGGTTCAGCGAGCGCAGCGCGCGGTACAGGCTCAGCGGCGACTCGGTGTAGCGCTTGCGCAGGCGCTGGCCCACCTGCACCTGCATCATGTCGCCAGCTGCGATGTATTCCTTGGCCTTGAGCACGGCGGCGATGTAGTCGGGCTTCGCGAACTCGCGCTCCACGCCGTGCGAGGCGCCGCGCTTCACGGCCGGGGCCGTCACGCTGTAGTGCAGCTTGTCGCCCAACTCCGCCAGGCGGCGCTTGGCGCGCGAGTAGGCCTCCGGCTCGCCCGGGTCGGCATAGACGATCAGGTACAGCCGACCCGACAGGTTGTCGATCACCGCCAGTTCTTCGCACTGCAACAGCTGGATGTCGGGCGTTCCGATCGCATCGGGCAGCGCTTGCGCCTGCACCAGCTTCGGCTCGATGTAGCGCACCGCGTCATAGCCGAAGTAGCCCGCCAGCCCGCCGCAAAAGCGCGGCATGCCCGGGCTCAGCGCCACCTTGAAGCGCGCCTGGTACTGGGCGATGAAATCCAGCGGATTGCCGGCATGGGTTTCGACCACCACGCCGTCGCTCACCACCTCGGTCTGGAAGCCGCTCGCGCGCAACAGCGTGCGCGCCGGCAGGCCAATGAACGAGTAGCGCCCGAAACGCTCGCCGCCGACCACCGACTCGAGCAGGAAGCTGTTCTTGCCGCCACCCGAGCCGTAGGCCAGTTTCAGGTACAGCGAGAGTGGGGTTTCGAGGTCCGCAAACGCTTCCTTGATGAGCGGAATGCGGTTGAAGCCTTGCAAGGCAAGGCTCTTGAATTCGAGTTCGGTGATCACGGAAATGGCGCCCCTGCATGGGTCCCGCATAGGGCGCTGGGCGCCGACGCAAGGACTATTTTCGGATGTGAGGCAGGCCGCACAAGGCAAACCCGCCATCGAAGCCGATGGGCGCACGGGCCAAAGATCGAACCCGGCCGCGCCGGCGGCAAACTAGACCAGCGGCGAGCCGCCGCGCACCGGGCGGCGCCAGGGCCAGGCTCCCCGGTCATGAGACCTTTGGGCTTGTTTGCGCGTTGAAAACATAGGCAAAAGTGTAGCAGCCGCTCAGGACGGATCATCAGGCCGATTTGTCGGGATGCCCCGATTCGGAAATCACGCGGCGGCTCGATGCCGCCGCAAAGCCTCAGCGCTGGAGCGCCTTGCGCGGGTCCGCCTTGCGTGCCTCGTAGGGCTGGGTGTCGGCGAAGCCGTTGTACGCCTTGGGCTGGCCCACGGGCGCCGGGCCCTTGACCTCCAGACGCAGCTTGTCCAGTTCGGCATAGGCGGTCTTCAGTTGCTCTTCCAGGCGGGCCATGGCAGAGCGCTGGTCGGCCGCGGCCACCGCAGCGTGGCGCGGCGTCGCCTGGCGCGAGTGCTCAAGTTCCTTGCGCGCCATGGCGAGGGTGCCGTTCAGCTTGTCCACCACCGCCTCATGCTGTTTGCGGTGGGCCTCGGTCACGCGGCGCAGCTTCAGGTCGAACTCGCGGGTCATGGCCCGGCGGCTCATGAACCAGGCCACACCCCATCCAACGACGAGCGCCACGACGATCTCGATGATCCTTGTCTCCACACCCATGTTCATCTCCACAGTCAATAACCACTGTGTGGGTTATCGGTGTGCAAGCTGCCGATCGGTAGCGGCACAGCGCGCCCGAGCGGGCATGGAAAGGCGCGAAACCGTGCGGGAATTTGCAGATCGGCTCAGCGCCGCCGCAGCACCCACCCAATGGCCACGCCGATCAGCACCAGGCCCAGGCCGCTGGCCAGCGCGACGCCGGGGCTGGCGATGGCACTCGGTGCGCCGGCACCATCCAGCGGGCGCACGCACAAGCTGCTGGTCGCGAGGGTGCAATGGGCGTCTGCAGGGCAGGTTCTGGGTCCGTCTGGCGCGGCCGGCGTGCCGCATTGCGCGCCGGCAGCTTGCAACAACTGCAGCAGCGTCTGGGGTTGACGGGTCAACAACTCGATCATGGCACGGGCTCCGGTGCGCCAAACAGTGCGGCGCGGTTCTGCAGCGTCGGTCAGGGTTTGGTGGCCGGCTGCTCGTGCATCTTGCGCAACTGGGCCATCCACTCGGTCCAGTCCTGCGGGCCAACGTCGAAGCGCTTCTTCAGGTTGCCCAGCACGCCGCCCCAGGCGCGGTCGAAGTAGGCGTGGGCCTTGTCCCATTCGCCGCCCTCGCCCCAGCCGGTGTGGTGCAGCGTGATGCGCGTGCTCTTGTCGGTCAGCGCTTCGAAGCGGATCACGACGAAGGTGCGCTGGGCACGCGCCAGCGGCAGACTGGGGGGCGCGTTCCAGTCGAACGACAGCATCTTCTTGGGCTGCAGCGCCATGAAGCGCATGTCGTCGGCGCCCTTGGCGCCCGGTTCGGCCAGCGGGTCGATGTAGATCTGGAACGCCCCGCCGACGCGCGGCTCGACCTTCGCGTCGGGCGCAAAGAAGCTGGTGATGCCTTCACGCGTGGTCCAGGCGTCCCAGGCCTGGTCCAGCGTGGCGGCGATCTCGACCTGCTTGTCCAGGCTGCGCTCCGCCGCCACGGCAGGCAGGGCGCAGGCCAGCGCTGACAGCGCGGCCCACAACGCAGTACACAGCGCAGTGACGATTCCACGGAATGGCTTCATGGCTCCTCCGATTCCTGACAACGCGAGGGGCGAGAGTATGCCTTTCCGGAAGCCTCACGCTGCCGGCTTCACGCAGGCCGCTGCCTCCTTTGCAAGACGCCGCGCCAGCTCCACATCGGCATCGAAAGCCAGCGCCACGCCCATGCGCCGCTTGACGTAGCTTTCGGGTTTTCCGAACAGGCGGATGTCGGTCTGCGGCACGCGCAGCGCGGCGTCTACGCCGTGGAAGACGATGCCCTGGGCGTCGACCCCGCCGTAGATCACCGCGCTGGCGCCCGGGCTCTTCAGCGTGGTGTCCACCGGCAGGCCGAGGATCGCGCGGGCGTGCAGTTCGAACTCGTTCTGCCACTGCGTGATCATCGTCACCATGCCGGTGTCGTGCGGGCGCGGCGACACTTCGCTGAACCACACCTCGTCACCCTTGACGAACAGCTCCACGCCGAACAGGCCTTGGCCGCCCAGGTTGTCGGTCACGGCCTGGGCGATCTGGCGGGCGCGTAGCAGCGCCGCAGGCCGCATCGCGTGCGGCTGCCAGCTCTCCACGTAGTCGCCCTGCACCTGGATGTGGCCGATGGGTTCGCAGAAGTGGGTTTGAACCGCGCCGTCGGCGCCGCCTGCGCTGATCGCGCGAACGGTCAACAAGGTGATCTCGTAGTCGAATGCGATGAAGCCTTCGACGATCACGCGCCCGGCGCCGACGCGCCCCCCGGCCATCGCGTGATCCCAGGCCTTGGCCACGTCGGCCGGACCATCGAGTTTGCTCTGGCCCTTGCCCGAGCTGCTCATCACCGGCTTGACGATGCAGGGGTAGCCGATCGTGCCGTCGATGGCCGCCGGCAGCTCGGCCAGCGTGTCGGCGAACACGTACGGGCTGGTCGGCAGGCCGAGCGTCTCGGCGGCCAGGCGGCGAATGCCTTCGCGGTCCATCGTCAGGCGCGCTGCTCGTGCGGTGGGGATCACGCGCAGACCGCCGCCGCGCTCCAATTCTTCGAGCATGCCGGTAGCGATGGCCTCGATCTCGGGTACCACGATGGCGGGGCGCTCGGCTTCGATCAGCGCCTTCAGCTGCGCCGGGTCGCTCATCCGGATGGTGCGCGCGTGGTGCGCCACCTGCTGGCCGGGCGCGTTGTCGTAGCGGTCGACCGCGATGGTCTCGACGCCCAGGCGCTGCAGCGCGATCAGAACTTCCTTGCCCAACTCTCCGCTGCCCAGCAGCATGACCTTGGTGGCGGTAGGCGACAGCGGGGTTCCGAGGGTGGTCATGGCGGGCAGCGGGTGGAGTGGAGCGGCAAGGGCGCATTGTGCGCAAGCCCCGGCAGGATCAAGCTTGATGAAGGGTGATCAAGGCCGCTTTATCATCTGCACCATGAACGCCGGCCCCCGCGACATGGCCCAGATTCGGCTGGACAACGCCCTGCGCCTGTTCGACGAGTTCGTGCAGGCAACGATCAAACACCCCGACGCCGCCACCCTGCGCGGCCTCGAGGGGCGCTTTGCCGAGCGGCTGCAGATTCAGCCGAGCTACTGGAGCCAGATCAAGGGCCGTTCGCGCCAGATCGGCGAGCGCCTGGCGCGCCAGTTCGAACAGTTGTGCCACAAGCCTTACGGGTGGATGGACCAGGCCCACGGGGATGCGCCGGCAACGGCACCGGCACCGGCACCGGCAACGGCCACGCCCGCGACCTCGGCTCGCGCAGGCTCGTCCGCTACGCCCGGCGCCCCGGCCGACGACGCGGCCTTCAACACGCCGCAGGACGAGGACGAGCGCTTCATCGTCGGCCTGGTACTGACCTACTACCGGCGCCACCCCCAGCGCGCCCGCACCCGGCTGCTCGATCTGCTGGGCGAGGTGCTGGCGCCTCCCCCGTCAACACGCGCGCCCGCCGCGGGCCGCGACAAGGCGCCTGCCCCTGGCGACGACGGGCGCGAACTGTGGAGCCGCACACAGGCGGCCGTGGCGCCCTTGAGGCGAAAGCGCTGACACAGACTCGCCTCAGACGTCGAGGTGAATTTGTCACCGAGAATAATCTGCATTCCCCCCTTGAAATTCCTGACCCGTCGTTTATCATTTGCGCAAGTTGTGGTCAGAAGCACCGCAGCGACACCCCCGATTCACCCCCGACCTGAAAGCACCATGTTCCTTCTTCTCGCCTCGCCCATTGCACCGACCTGCCGCACCGCGGCATGTGCCGTTGCCTCGGCCGATGTGAAAGGAATGCGGGTTGCGCCGTCCGGATCACCGCCACGCTGACGCGTCTTTACCGGCGCGCACAGCGTCGAACGGCCCGGGTTGCGTCACCGCCCCGGGCCGTTCTGCTTTTGTCGTCACGTTTTTGTCGGCATGTTCGCCGCCACCAGGAGAGCCTCATGAAGATCACCTTGAACCAACCCAAGCCCCGCAACCCGCTGGCCGTGGCAGCCCGCATGCGCCGCGCCGGCTCGCACCGGCCGCTGCCGGCGAGCCAACGCCAGCAAGCCCATCGCGCCCTGCAGCGCGAACTGGAGCGATTGAAACCCAGCCCATGAGAGCTGCGCGGCACGACCGCGGAGATCTCGAAGAAGGAAGACACCATCATGTCCAGCTTGAAGTACCCCGTGGGCCCCAAAGGGCCTGTCCGTGACCCCTGGAGCCCCGCCGAATTCAGGCACCCGGTCTCCTTGTTCGCGCAGCGCCTGGCCGCCTCCGGCCTGCGCAGCGCCAGCGCCGCATTGGCGCATCTGTCGCGCCGCATGGCGCTGCCCGCCGCACGCAAGGTGGGCGAGGAACAGCACCTGGAGTTCCATGCCGAGGCCGGCGCCCCCGAAGGCGCGCTGTACCTGGACGGCAAACTGGTCGGCTGGCTGCCTGGCGTCAGGCGGCTGTGAGCCGAGAAGGGCGCGCACTGGTCGGGAGGCCGGTGCGCGCTGCCTTCAAGCGTTGCTTTCGATCGTTCCCTTCAGCGCATCGCCAGCGCCGTCTTGCGCCGTGGTGGCCGGAAACTGTCATCCAGCGCCGCGAGGTCCTCGGCGCTCAGCACCAGCTGAGCGGCGCCCAGGTTGTCGCGCAGATGCGCCTCCTGCACTGCCTTCGGGATCGCCATCACGCCCGGCTGCGCCAGCACCCAGGCCAGCGCCACCTGGGCCGCCGTCGCGCCGTGCCGCTGGCCGATCTGGCTGAGGGCAGGGTGGCCTGCCAGCGCGCCCTGGTCGATGGGCGAATACGCCATGGCCGGCATGCCCAGCGCACGCAGCCGCGGCAGCAGGCTGAACTCGGCACCGCGCTGGCCGAGCGAGTAATACACCTGGTTGGCGGCGCACTGCTTGCCGTGGTGAACGCCACCCAATTCCTCCATGTCGCTGACGTCCAGGTTGCTCACGCCCCAGTGGCGGATCTGGCCCCTGGCCTTGAGCTGCTCGAACGCGGCCACCGTGTCGCCCAGCGCGTGCTGGCCGCGCCAGTGCAGCAGGTACAAATCGATGTGGTCCAGGCCCATCCGCTTCAGGCTGCGCTCGCACGCCACGCGCGTGCCGGCGCGGCTGGCGTTGTGCGGGTACACCTTGCTGACGATGAACAGCTGCTCGCGCTTCACGTCGCCGGCCTTCAGGGCATCGGCCACGGCCAGGCCGAGCACTTCTTCGGCCCCGCCGTCGCCGTACATTTCGGCCGTGTCGATCACGCGGTAGCCGATCTCGATGGCCAGCCGAATCGCCTTCACTTCGGCCGCGCGTTGGCGCGCGTCTTCGCCCATGCGCCAGGTGCCCAGACCGAGCGCGGGCACGGCTTCACCGTCTGGCAGGGTGACATTCGGCAGCGTGACGGCAGGCGAGGGCTTGGCGTGGCTCATGGCTGGCTTTGCAGAAGGCGATGCCGCACATCGTAGGCGAGCGCGCAGAATCCGGCGTGGCGGGAGCACGCGCGCTGCGCCGACCGCTCATCGACCGAGGCCAGGAGACCACCGCCATGAGCACGAACACTTTCGTCGTGGAACGCAAGAACCTCCGCCAGAGCCACTGGCTGAGCCGCGACCCCACCCCGCTGGCCGACGGCGACGTGCGGCTGCGCATCGCCAGCTTTGCGCTGACGGCCAACAACATCACCTACGCCGCGTTCGGCGAGACCATGAACTACTGGGCGTTCTTCCCGACCGGCAGCGCCGACACCGGCTGCATCCCTGTCTGGGGCTTTGCCGACGTGAGCGAGTCGCGCGCTGACGGCGTGGCGGTGGGCGAGCGCTTCTATGGCTACTTTCCCATCGCCGACGAAGTGGTGCTGCAGCCCAGCCGGGTCAGCGGAACCGGCTTCGTCGACGGCGCAGCGCACCGGCGCGAACTGCACGCCATCTACAACCGCTACACGCGCTGCAGCGCCGACCCCGGCTACCAGCAGGCGCTCGAAGGCCAACAAGCCTTGTTGCGGCCACTGTTCATGACCTCGTTCCTGATCGACGACTTCCTGGCCGACAACAGCTTCTTCGGCGCGCAGACCGTGCTGCTGTCCAGCGCCTCCAGCAAAACGGCCTACGGCACCGCGTTCTGCCTCGCGCAGCGGCGCGGCACGCCGGGCGCGATGCGCATCGTCGGGCTCACTTCGGCCGCCAATCTGGCGTTCACGCAGGGCCTGGGCTGTTACGACGCGGTGCTGAGCTACGACGCCGTCGCCACGCTGCCTGCCGAAAACCCCGCCGTCTACGTCGACTTCAGCGGCGACGCGACCTTGCGCGCCCAGGTGCATCAGCACTTCGATGGTCAACTGGTTTACAGCTGCTCGGTCGGCGGCACCCACTGGGACGCGCTGGGCAGCGGCAAGGGCCTGCCCGGCGCGCGGCCAACGTTGTTCTTCGCGCCGGCGCAGGCCCAGAAACGCCATGCCGATTGGGGCGCCGCCATGCTGCAGCAGCGCACGGCCGACGCCTGGCTGGCCTTCATGAAGCCGGTGACCGACCCGCAGAACCCGTGGCTGTACGTCGTTCGCAGCCATGGCAAGGCCGCCGTCGAGCACAGTTATGCCGCGCTGCTGCAGGGAAATGTCAGCCCGAAAGAGGGCTTGTTGCTGTCGGTATGAACACCGCCGCACTCAAGCGCGCTACGGCAGCGCCGATAACGGATGAAGCTCACTCCAGATGGAGTTCGCCATGACGACCCTTGCCACCCCGCTGACCCAAGCCCTGCCCGGCCTGGACGCCTGGACCGCGCACTTCAAGGCGGCCGAGATCCCGATCCTGGCCGACACCGCCGAGGCCTTGGAAGCAATGCGGGCGCGCGAGGACAATCTCGACGCCAACCTGATCGGCGAGATGATCTCGGGCGACCCGCTGATGACCTTGAAGGTGCTCGCCTACGCCTCCACTCACCGCGGTAGCCGCATGGTCACCGACACCGAGACCGTGATCGCCACGCTGGTGATGATGGGCATCTCGCCGTTCTTCCGCGCCTTCGGCCCGCAACCCACGGTGGAAGATCGGCTGGCCAGCGAGCCCGAGGCGCTGGCCGGGCTGCTGGACACCTTGCGGCGCGGCCACCGCAGCGCGACCTTCGCACTCGGCCTGGCGGTGCAGCGGCATGACCGCGATGCCGCGGTCATCCATGAAGCCGCTCTGCTGCACGACTTTGCCGAGATGTTGCTGTGGTGCCACGCGCCGGCGCTGGCGCTGCAGATCCAGCGCGCCCAACAAGCCGATTCAACCTTGCGCTCCAGCGCCGTGCAGCGCCAGGTGCTCAATGTGGAACTGGCCGACTTGCAGCAGTCGCTGATGAAGGCATGGCGGCTGCCCGACTTGCTGATCCGCATCAGCGACGACGCCCACGCCGACCAGCCCAGCGTGAAGAACGTGGCGCTCGCGGTGCGCCTGGCCCGCCACACCGCGCGCGGCTGGGACAACGCGGCCATTCCCGACGACGTGGCCGACATCGCCGCGCTGCTGAACCTGTCGTACACCGCCGCGCTGGATCTGCTCGGCGAAATTGGCGACTGACGACTGAAAGGCTCGCCGAGCGCGGGGAAGCGCTGGGATGCGCTGGGATGCGATCAAGACCGACCCGCCCGGCGGCGGCAACCTCTACCTCGATGTGTGGCGGCCCACATTCGCGCCGTGATATTTTCACGCCCGTCGCGAAATAGCGGTGGCCGGCTTTGTTGGCAACCGCGACATTGCGGCGTCCCGCGTCGACGACCGGCGTCGCCTGTCACGACGGCGTCGTCGGCGGCGCGGATCACAAGCATCAGAAACCAAAAAAGAGGAAACAACCAATGAAAGCATATGGAGCCGAGTTCTTCGGCACGTTCTGGCTCGTTCTGGGTGGCTGCGGCAGTGCCGTGCTGGCCGCCGCCTTCCCCGGCATGGGCATCGGCCTGACGGGCGTGTCGCTGGCCTTCGGGCTGACCGTGGTGACCATGGCCTACGCCATCGGCCACATCTCGGGTTGCCACCTGAACCCGGCCGTGTCGATCGGGCTGTGGGCCGGCGGCCGTTTCGAAGCCAGCAAGCTGTTGCCCTACATCGTGGCGCAGGTGGCAGGCGCCATCGTCGCCGGCGGCGTGCTGTACCTCATCGCCAGCGGCAAGGCCGACTTCAAGCTGGCCGACGGTTTTGCCTCGAACGGCTACGGCGAGCATTCGCCGGGCAAGTACAGCATGGTGGCTGCGCTGATCTGCGAGGTGGTGATGACGATGATGTTCCTGATCGTCATCCTGGGCTCCACCGACAAGCGCGCGCCGGCCGGCTTTGCACCGCTGGCCATCGGCCTGTGCCTGACCTTGATCCACCTGATCAGCATCCCGGTCACCAACACCTCGGTCAACCCGGCCCGCAGCACCGGCGTGGCGCTGTTCGTGGGCGACTGGGCGGTGACGCAGTTGTGGGCCTTCTGGGTCGCGCCGATCGTCGGCGCGGTGCTGGGCGCCACGGTCTACAAGGCGATCGGCGGGTCGGACCGCTGAGCCTTCGTTTCGACCACTCAAGAGCCCCGGCGAACCCGGGGCTTTTTCACGCCAACTGCTTGCCCGTCACACCGGCACGGCCGTGGTGTTCTTGACCCGGTCGAGCACGAAACTGGTCTTGCAGTCTTCGACACTGGGGTGCTTGAGCAAGGTGTCCATGATGAAGCGGGAATAGTGCGCCATGTCTTGCACGACCACGCGCAGCAGGTAGTCCATCTCGCCGGTGAGCGCAGCGCACTCCACCACCTCGGGCCAGGCCTGGACCGAAGCACGAAACAGGTCCATCGGGTTGCGCTTGTGGACTTCGGAGTGCTTTTCCAGCCGCACGTTCAGGTACGCGGTGAGTCCCAGCCCGACGCGCTCGGGCGGCACCAGCGCCACGTAACCCTTGATCACGCCCGCTTCTTCGAGCCGCTTGACACGCCGCAGGGTGGCCGACGGCGACAGGCTCACCTGCGCGGCCAGCACGTCGTAGGTGAGCCGGCCATCGACCTGAAGCGCGCGAAGAATGCGCCGGTCGATCGTATCGAGCTCGGTCAGGCCGTCCATGCGGCAGATTGTGCAGCTTTCCTGCGCAAACTCGCCATCAGAGCCCAGAACTTGCACAAAACCTGCGGGTCGCGGAACCTACAGTCCTGCAAGCGTTGCCCGCGACGCGCCCCACCCCACCCGAACCGCACAGGAGCCCGCATGCAATTCACCCCCTGGGACAACCCGATGGGCACCGACGGTTTCGAGTTTGTCGAATACGCCGCGCCCGACCCGGCGGCGTTGGGCGAGCTGTTCGTGACGATGGGCTTCACCCCGATCGCCAAACACCGCACCAAGAAGGTCACCTTGTACCGCCAGGGCGAGGTCAACTTCATCATCAACGCCGAGCCGAACTCGTTTGCGCAGCGCTTTGCGCGCCAGCACGGCCCGAGCGTGTGCGCGATGGCCTTCCGCGTGAACGACGCCAAGCTCGCCTACGAACGCGCGCTCGAACTCGGCGCCTGGGGTTTCGACAACCACACCGGGCCGATGGAGCTGAACATACCGGCCATCAAGGGCATCGGCGACTCGCTGATCTACTTCGTCGACCGCTGGCACGGCAAGGACGGCGCGGCGCCAGGTGCGATCGGCAACATCAGCATCTACGACGTGGACTTCGTACCGATCGAGGGCAAAGAAGAAGGAGCGCGGCCGAACACCCTGGGAAACGGCCTGACCTACATCGACCACCTGACGCACAACGTGCACCGCGGCCGCATGAAGGAGTGGGCCGACTTCTACGAGCGCCTGTTCAACTTCAAGGAAGTGCGCTACTTCGACATCGAAGGCAAGCTGACCGGCCTGAAGAGCAAGGCCATGACGAGCCCGTGCGGCAAGATCCGCATTCCGATCAACGAAAGCTCTGACGACAAGAGCCAGATCGCCGAGTACCTGGACCTGTACCACGGTGAAGGCATCCAGCACATCGCACTCGGCACCGACGACATCTACACCACCGTCGAAGGCATGAAGAACCAGGGCGTGTTGTTCCAGGAAACGATCGCCACTTACTACGACCTGGTCAACAAGCGCCTGCCCAACCACGGCGAGCGGCTCGACGACCTGAAGCGGCTGCGCATCCTGATCGACGGCGCCACGCACCAGGGCGCGCCGAACGAGTTGCTGCTGCAGGTGTTCACGCAGACGGTGATCGGGCCGATCTTCTTCGAGATCATCCAGCGCAAGGGCGACCAGGGCTTCGGCGAAGGCAACTTCCGCGCGCTGTTCGAGAGCATCGAGCTGGACCAGGTGCGCCGTGGTGTGCTGGTCGACACAAAAAGCGACACAAGAAGCGGCGCGCCGGGCGACATCAAGCCCGCGAACGTATGACGCCATGACCACCCCGCCCGACTTCCATTCCGGCGTCAACCAGGGCGTGGCCCCGGTGACCTACGGCCAGGGCGACCGCCCGCCGCGCGGCGACTATGCGCAAGCCAATGCCGACTACACCTGCGCGCAGGACTGGGCCGTCTACACCCCGGCCGAGCACGACCTGTACCGGCGCCTGTACGAACGCCAGGCCGCGCAGTTGCCCGGCCTCGCGTGCGAGGAGTTCATCCAGGCCGTGCAGCAGCTTGGCTCGCCGGCACAGATTCCACGCTTCGACGCACTGAGCGAAAAGCTGCACCGCGCCACTGGCTGGGAGGTGGTCGCGGTGCCGGGGCTGATTCCCGAAGAGGCGTTTTTCGCCTTGCTCGCCAAGCGCAAGTTCCCCGCCACCGGCTGGCTGCGCAAGCCGGAAGAGTTCGACTACGTGGTCGAGCCCGATGTGTTCCACGACGTGTTCGGCCACGTGCCGCTGTTGTTCAACCCGATGTTTGCCGACTACATGCAGGCCTACGGTGCGGGCGGCCTGAAGGCGAGCCGGCTCGAGTCGTGCGAGTACCTCGCGCGGCTTTACTGGTACACGGTCGAGTTCGGGCTGATCACCACGCCGGCAGGTGTGCGGGCGTACGGCGCGGGCATACTGTCGTCGGCCGGCGAGTTGCGCCACAGCGTGCTGAGCGCCGAGCCGCAGCGCGTGGGTTTTGACCTGGAGCGCATCATGCGCACGCTCTACCGCATCGACCGTTACCAGGCCAGCTACTTCGTGATCGACTCGTTCCAGAACCTGATCGACGCCACCGCGCCCGACTTCACGCCGGTCTACCAGCGCGTCGCGCGCCACGAGCCGCTGGCGGCCGACGCCAGCCTGCCCGGAGAGAAGCGCTATTGATTCGGCAAACTCTCAGCCGTCCAGGCGCCTGAGCTGCACACAATGCCGCACGCCGATGCGGCCGGTGCTGCTGGAAGGCCATTACGGCCAGCGCATCGAGATCGACCTGTGCGCCGCCTGCCACCTGGTGTGGATCGACGACCTGGAGACGGTGCGGCTGTCGGGCCTGGGCTGGATCGCGCTGCTGCGCCAGATGCACGCCGACACCGCGGCGCAGGCGCTGCGACTGCCGATGAGCTGCCCGCGTTGTGCGGCAGCGTTGAAGCCGGTTCGCAACCTCACGCGCTTCGGCCGCACGGCGGCACACGAGTGCCCGAAGGCGCACGGCCACTACCAGACCTTTTCGCTGCTTCTGGCCGAGCGCGGCCTGGTGCGGCCGCTGACCCCGCGCGACCGCAAGACGCTGCTGTCCGAACACCGCGCTGCCACCTGCATGAACTGCGGCGCAGCGCTGGCTGAAAGCAATGGAGAAAGCTGCAGCCACTGCGCCAGCCCGCTGGTGGCGCTGGACTTGCCGCGCCTGATGGCCTCGGTGATGGTGCGCCACGCACTGCCGCTGCCGGCCGACGACGCGCAACTCGCGCGCTGGGCCTGCCGCGGCTGCGGCGATGCGGTCGACCCGACGCGCATGAGCGCCTGCGAGCGCTGTGGCCACACGGTGGTGGCGCCGTCGCTCAAAGATGCCATGCCGATGCTCGACGCGCTGGAGCCGCGCCTTCAACAGATGCGCGCGCCCGGCGCCCGGCCGATGGGCGAGCGGCTGCGGCGCCCCGACGACCACCGCGCAACCGCCTTCTACCGGCACGTCGTGCGGCCTCTGATGCCCGAGTCTGCGGACTTGTCGGACTGGCGCTCCCGCGGGTCCGTGGCCTTGATCGTGCTCGCGCTGCTGCTGTGGTTCTGGCTGGCTTGACGCGCTGCCCGAGCTCAGCCCGCGCTCAGACCTCGGCGAGCAGCGCGTCCACCAACTTGTTCAGCGCCGCAAAATCCGGCTCGCCGAGATAGCGTTTGACGATCTCGCCACGCTTGTTGATGAGCAGCGTGGTCGGCGTCAGCCGCACATCGCCGAAGCTGCGTGCCACCGCGCCGGTGTTGTCGATCACGACGCTGAACGGCAGCTTGCGCGACTCGGCAAAGTGGGCCACGGCGGCAGGTGGGTCGTAACTCATCGCCACCGCCAAGGTCTCGAAGCCGCGCGCCTTGAAGCGCTCGTGGGTGGCAATAATCTGCGGCATCTCGTGCACGCACGTCGTGCAACTGGTGGCCCAGAAGTTCACCAGCACCACCTTGCCGCGCAGCGCATCGGTGCTGGACGGCGTGCCATCGAGCAGCGTGTAGGCCACACTCGGGGCACTTTGGCGCACCCCGGCACCACCGAACGACAGAAAGATGCCCACGCCGATTGCCAGGGCAAACACGGCGGCGGCAACATAGCGGGTCGATTTCATTCAAGGATTCCCATGCAACGCAGAAAGTTTACGGCACTGCTCTCCGCCTTCGCCGCCACGTGGGGTTGGCGCGGCCCGGCACAGGCAGCCAGCGTGACCGAGTTCGATGCGTCTTCCGGCGTGCGCGTGGCGCTGGAGCGCGGCGCACTCGCCGCCGTGGGCCTGCTGGGCAGGACCGACGGCTTCCTCGGCAACCCCAAGGTGCGCATCCCGCTGCCGGGTTTCCTGAACGACGCGGCCAAGTTCCTCAAGGCCACCGGCCAGCAAAAGCGCGTAGATCAACTCGTGATCGCGATGAACCGCGCCGCCGAAGCGGCCATGCCGGAAGGCAAGGCGCTGCTGGTCAGCGCGGTCAAGGCGATGAGCGTGGAAGACGCGCTGCAGGTGATCAAGGGCGGCGACAACTCGGTGACGCAGTTCTTTTCCGACAAGACGCGCGAGCCGTTGGGCGTGAAGTTTTTGCCGATCGTGACGAAGGCGACCGAGAAGGTCTCGCTCGCGGCCAAGTACAACTCGCTGGCGTCGCGGGCCGCGAGCCTGGGGCTGATGAAGAAGGAAGACGCCAACATCGAACAGTATGTGTCCGCCAAGGCGCTGGACGGCCTGTTCCTGATGATCGGTGAAGAAGAACGCAAGATCCGCAAGGACCCGGTGGGCACCGGCAGCGCGATCCTGAAGAAGGTGTTCGGCTCGCTCAAGCAGGGCGCTTGAGCGGCCGTTGAAAAGTCAAAGGCTCTTCGACAACTCGAACATCAACGCCGACGGGAGCGAATTGGCGATCACGTCGCGCCCGACTCTCGCCATGCGCGAACCGCTGAAGCCCGACATCTCGAAGGTATTGCCTTCTTCGATGATCTCGATGAACGCGAAGTCGGGCACCTCGGCCACGATCTCGTCGCGGAACTTGCCGAAGCGCTCGCCGTTCTGGATCGCTTCGATCACGATGGCGTGAGGCAGGCCGTCGCGGCAGAAGTCGTGCGCTTCTTCGACCGAGTTGACGAAGTCGACCACGAGGCCCATGTTCTTCAGCGCATCGCGAATCAGCGCGCGCATCTCGCGCCGCGACGACACCACCAGCACATGGTTGCCCGCCAGCGGCTTGGAGTTGGTGGACGGCGCAAAACCGTCGTCCAGCTCCATCGTGCTGACGCCTTCCATCTCGTCGTGTGCGGTGCGCGGGAACTCCAGCGTCAGCGTGGTGCTGCCGTTGTGGTCGGTACGCTGCACCGGCAGGCCCATGGTGGTGGCGGTTTGCTCAAGCATGCGCCAGGTCAGCGCATTCAGGCCCGGCGGCACAGCTTCTGCGGCGCCCCTTAGCGGCAGTTCATCGGCAGGGCGGTGAGCGAAGTGGCAGGTCAGGCGCGCGTGCGCTGGCCAGGTCATGATGTCGATCGTGAACTCGATCTGCGAGCGCGCGGTGGCCAAGGCCCAGTCGAGCGTGGTGTTGAGCAGGCTGTACAGCAGCGATGCATCGACGATCACCTCGGCCGACTTGAGTGCCGGCTTGAGCACGATGCCGCGCGCCAGCGTCTCGCGGTTGCGGTGCGCCAGCACCGCCTTGAACGTGGTGGCCAGCTGCAGCCGCTCGTGTGACTGGCGCAAGCGCCCGGTCGCCAGGCGCGAGAGCTGCTGGCCCAGCATGCCGGCGTGGCGGGCCTGCTCGACCTCTTCGCGCAGGGCCTTCAGGCTGGCGCGGTCGATGCAGCCGGTGGTGGTGAGCAAGTGAATGCGCTCGAGCGCTGCCGTCAGCGGCCCGGCAATCTCGGCGCCAATCTCTGACACCAGTTCGTGCCAGTGTTGGGGGTCGCTGCGTTCGGCATCGGCAACGGCGGCGAGCAACAAGCCCTTGGGGGCGGGCGTGCGGACGATCTCAGACATGTCCATTCCGTTTTCCTCCTTCACTTGATCTTGTCCGGGCCCCGTCTGGGCGGAAGGTCGCCGGTCAAGCGTTACAAATCGTGAGCAGAGTTTGCGTTGCATTGGCGCAGCGCGCCAGTCCTTCGTCACGGTTTACCCTAATTCGGGGGAGTGCGGAAATCACAAACTCTGGTAGGCGGCCGTGAATGCGTCGCTATGTCACGAACCGGTCGGACCGGGACGAACAGATCTAGGGCTGCGCTGAACAAGCCGCCGATTTCAGCGATTCGGTCGCGAGTGTTCGCGGCGCGCGATTTTGACAGGCCAGGATCCGCCGATCGTGTCGACTGGCGGCCGTTTCAGCCGCGACAGCGCGTGCTGCGCCGAGCTGGGACGCACTCATGCCAAGTGCCGTCGGGCAAGGTACAGGTTGGCCAGTCCCAGCACAACAAAGGAGCGCGTGGCATTCTTGGCCAGCCCGCGGTAACGAACCTTGCCGAAGCCCCACAGCCGCTTGACCACCGCGAAGACGTGCTCCACACGTGCGCGAACTCGGGACTTGTTGCGGTTCTTCGAACGCTTGACCTCGCGGGCTTCATCGTCCTTGCGCACACGCTGGTTGGTGAAGTCGCGCGCGTTCGGCGCCTTGCCCTCGATCAGTCCCTTCTGGCTGGCGTAGGCGCTGTCGCCGTACACGCGCCGCTCGGCTCCGTGCAGCAGATCGGGCAGCGGGTGCTTGTCGTGCACGTTGGCTGCGGTCACCACGGCACTGTGGGCCAGCCCCGTTCGGCTGTCCACGCCGATGTGCATCTTCATGCCGAAGTACCACTGCCGGCCCTTGCGGGTCTGGTGCATGTCGGGGTCGCGCGCCTTGTCGGCGTTCTTGGTCGAGCTGGGTGCGCCGATGATCGTGGCGTCCACGATCGTGCCGGTGCCCACCTTCAGGCCCCGGGCCTGCAGCACTTGGCCGACGGTGGCAAAGAGTTGCTCGCCAAGCTGGTGCTGTTCCAGCAGACGCCGGAACTTCAACAGCGTGGTCCCGTCTGGCACGCGCTCTCGGCCCAGGTCGATCCCCACGAAGCTGCGCAGCGCGGTGCTGTCCAGCAGCGCTTCCTCGCACGCCTGGTCGGCCAGGTTGAACCAGTGCTGCACGAAGTACATCCGCAGCATGCGCTCCAGCCCGACCGGCGGGCGGCCATTGCCGGGCTTGGGGTAGTGCGGCTCGATCACCTCGCACAGCGCTTGCCACGGGACGATCTCGTTCATCGTGGCCAGGAACACATCGCGCTTGGTCGCTCGGCGGTACTGCTCGAATCCGGCGCCTTGGTCGGCAGCTGCGGCAAGGGTCTGTTGCTTCATCGTCGGCCTCCGTGTTCTCGAAGGTCAAGCATGCAATTCGCGCGCCGGGGTGCGGGACTTGTTCAGCGTAGCCCTA
>JANMYQ010000019.1:0-3413 GCA_031382215.1 Methylibium sp. | reverse complement strand
GCGGCCATCAGCCGGTGCAGCATCGGCAGCACGAAACCGGCGGTCTTGCCGGTGCCGGTTTGCGCGCCGCCCATCACGTCGCCGCCCGACAGCACGGCCGGAATGGCCTGCGCCTGGATGGGGGTGGGAACGGTGTAGCCCTGTTCGTGCACGGCACGCAGCAGCGGCTCGGCCAAGCCGAGGGTATCGAAAGACATGGGGGGTTCCAAAAGAGAAGATCGGCCTGTCGCACGGATGAACCGAAGCGCCAGTCGCAGGCAGAAGGGGTGTGGGCCGAAGCGAAGTTCAGGCCGGAAAGATCACGTCAGAGATGACGGCAGCGCAGTGACTGAGGTCTGTGCTGATCGACGGATTGTACCCGGCAGGCTGTATCAGGCCGTCTTGAGAAGCGGGGTCTTCTGTGTGCTCATCCACAAAGCGCCCAGCCCGGCGATGGCAAACAGCACGCCCACCCAGGACAGGCGCGCAAACCCCACTGTGCCGGAGACGGCGCCACCGACCGCAGCGCCGAACGCCGTGCCGAAGTACAGCATCGAGGTGTTGAGCGACAGCAGCACCGGCGCTTGCGCGGGCGACATTTGCGCCAGGCGCGACTGCTGTGGCGTCATCATGCCGAAGCCGGCCATGCCCCAGATGAAGAAGCTCGCCATCATCCACGGGTAGTGGCCTTGGGTCAGCGGCACCAGCAGCATCATCGTGCCCAGCACGCTGAGCTGGACCCTCAAGGTGCGCGGCGCGCCGAAACGGTCGTTGGCCCAGCCGCCCAGCACCGTGCCGATCACGCCCGACACGCCGAACAGCATCAAGGTGACGCTCAGACGGTTGCTCGACATGGGCGACAAGGTCTGCAGCACCGGCCCGATGAAGGCAAACACCACAAAGATGGCGACAAAGTAGAACAAGGTCAACGCCAACCCCCACAACACCGGCGGGTTGCCTAGCACCTTGCCCAGGCCGGTGAAGCTGGCGCCCGGCGCGGCAATGTCTTTCGGGCACAGCAGCAGCAGCGCGCCGGCGCTGAGCACGGCCGCACCGCCCACCAGCGCCACCGGCACATGCCAGCCGTAACGGAAGCCCAGCCACGCGCCCAGCGGCAGGCCGATCACATAGCTCAGGCTCACGCCCAGGAACACCAGCGACAGTGCACGCCCACGTTTGACCGGCTCGACCAGCGCCACCGCGATGCCGGCCGCCAGCGGCGTGAACATGGCGCCCACGCCCATCAGCGCACGGCCGGCCAGCAACACTGCCAGGCTCTGCGCCAGCGCGCACACCGCGCTGCCCAATGCAAACAGCAGCATGCTGAACACCAGCGCATGTTTGCGCGGCCAGCGGCCGGTGGCCACCAGCACCAACGGCGCCAGCAGCGCGGTCGACAAGGCATACACCGTCATCGCCTGGCCGGCAGCCGCCACGCTGACGCCGAGCGATTCGCTGACCGGCGTGAGGATGCCGTTGATGATGAAGGCGCCGGTTCCCAGCACCAGGTTGCAAAGGGCCAGCAGGTATAGCAGACGGGGCATGACAGCGGGCTGGCGCAGCCTGGGCCGCACGGCGTGGAAGGAAACGAAGCTCGGGATTATTGGCGCTGGCGGGCATTTCTGCTGCACGCCCGGGCCAGGCTCAGCTGGTTTGGTCTGCTGCCGCCCCTGCGGGCTCGACCGCCCCGGGGCAGGTGCCGGTGGCGGCACGGATCAGCCGGCCAAGCTTGCGCGCAAGGCCGGGTACAGCCGCCGAAAGCGCTCGGCGCGGGGCGCCAGACGCTGACGCGCCGCCGCGTCGGGCTCGAAGGATTGCGCCACCGGCGGGGCCACGCACACCTCGGCCAGGCTCCCGCCATCGGCCAGCCAGGCCAGCCGCGCGGCGCCCAGCGCACCGCCGGTTTCGCCGCCCAGGTGGGTCAGAAGCGGCAGGTCGAGCAAGGTGGAAAGCAGCTGGGCCCAGAAGCCGCTGCGCGCGCCGCCGCCCACCAGCGACAGCGGCGTGCCGGTGGCGTTGGCAGTGCCGGGGGCACCGGGGGGGGAATCAGGCATAGCGCCGAAGCTGCGGTAACCATCGAGCAGCCCGAAGCTCACGCCTTCGACCACCGCATACGCCAGCCCCGCCGCGTCGTGCGAATGGGTCAGGCCGACCAAGGCACCTTGCGCGAGCGGGTCGTTGTGCGGCGACCGTTCGCCGCTGAGGTAGGGAAGGAACAGCGGGGCGCCGTTGCGCTGCGTGTCGCTGGTGGATTCCGCCGCCCGCAGCAGCGCCGCTTCGTCGGCAAAGCCGAACGCACGGGTGGCCCAGCTCACCGCGCTGGCCGCCGACAGCATCACCGACATCTGGTGCCAGCGCCCCGGCACCGCGTGGCAGAACGCATGAAGCGCCTGCGCCGGGTTGGGCATGAAACGTTCGGTGCTGCGGAAGATCACGCCCGATGTGCCCAGCGACACGAAGCCTTGCCCCGGCGCGATGGCGCCCATGCCCACGGCGCTGGCCGCGTTGTCGCCACCGCCACCGGCCACCGGCACGTCTGCGGGCAGGCCCCATCGGCGCGCCAGTTCGGGGCGCAGGCGGCTTGAGACGGCGCTGCCTTCGACCACGCGCGGCATCTGCGCTTCGTTCAGCCCGCAGGCCGCCAGCAGTTCGCCCGACCAGCGCCGCGCGCCGACGTCGAGCCACAGCGTGCCTGAAGCGTCGGAGCAGTCGGTGACGGCCTCGCCGGTGAGGCGCAGGCGCAGGTAGTCCTTGGGCAGCAGCACCCGCGCGGTGCGTTGAAACAGTTCGGGTTCGTGCTCGCGCAGCCACCACAGTTTGGGGGCAGTGAAGCCCGGCATCGCCAGGTTGCCGGTGATCTGCGCAAGTGTCGGCACGGCAGCCGTCAGCGCCTCGCAGGCCGCGACGCTGCGGCCGTCGTTCCACAGGATGGCGGGGCGCAGTACTGCATCGTCTGCACTCAGCAGCACCGCACCGTGCATCTGGCCCGACAGGCCGATCGCGCGCAGCTGCGCGAGTGCGCCCGCCTGGGTCGCCGACAGTTGATCCATCACCGCTTCGACGGCAGCCCACCAGTCGGTCGGCGCCTGCTCCGACCACAGCGGCTTCGGCCGCTGCACCGTCAGCGGTGATCGCGCCACGGCGATCACGCGGTGATCGTCAGCCAGCAGCAGCGCCTTCAGCTCCGAGGTGCCGAGGTCCAGGCCGAGGTACATGCCGATCCTGGCGCTAATGACGTTCTTGCCGACGCTCAGGCCGAGGTGCCGAAGCGCCCGCCCGACTGCTGGCGAAACTCCTTCGGCGTCATGCCCTTGACCTGCAGGAAGCGCCGGTTGAAGTTGGCCACGTTGTTGAAGCCCACGTCGTAGCAGACGTTGGTGATGTAGCGGTCGGTCTCCATCAGCAACTGGCAGGCGCGGTTGATGCGCAGGCGG
>JANMYQ010000365.1:0-5197 GCA_031382215.1 Methylibium sp. | reverse complement strand
GAAAAACTTGCCTGCTGCAACGCCGGGCGTGTTCATGCCGGCCACCGTCCAGCCGGTGAGGATCCGCGCGAAGTTCGTGACGTCTGTCTGCGTATAGCCGCCATCGACGCCAAGCGTGTGCAGTTCCAGGATTTCGCGCGCGAGATTCTCGTTCAGACCGCGCCGGCGTTGCCGCTCCTGCGCGCGCAGGCCCGCGGGGCTTTGCGGGCCGATCGATTGCGCCTGGTCCAGATACAGCAGCATCGCAGGGTGTCGGACGACGGCCAGCAGCAGATCTTCGAAGCGGCCGAGCACGTGCGGGCGGATGGCGTCTGCTTCGAATCCGCCGGCCAATCCCACCACGAGGAGCTTGTCCACCGAGATTGCGAAGTGGTTGGACCAGAAGTGCACCAGTCGCTCCAAGAAGGGAGCGGTCGACTGCAGTGCGCTGCTGGTACGCGCACCCACCGCCGCAACGTAGGCGTCTCGCCCTTGGCGAAGGTAGGCTTCGCGGATACCGCTCCGCTGTCCCTCGGGCGCCTGCCGCACGGCGCGCTGCTGGCCGAGCCAATTTTCGACGAGTGCCGGGGTACGCGGCAGGCGCAGCCATGAGGCGGGCAGCGGCTGATACAAGTCAAACTGTGCGAGCAGCCAACGTTGTGGATCGATCGGTGTCGGTTCGTCGGATCTGGCTCCAAGGCCGAAGCGATTCAGGGCGATGGCAGTGGCGCTCATGTGTTGAATTATTTTCCTCCCGACGGCCACGCTGGATGTCCGTTGTGTGGCAGGGCGTAAAGAATCGCTAAGCCGCGACCGAACTTTCGCCCTTGGCACTTCCTGTCTTTCACGCGCTGTCTTTCACGCGCCGCCAGCCGTCTACACTGGCGGCCGCATGAAAGAACCCCGCTACGCATGGGTGGTCGTGTGGGCGGCGTTCTTCAGCCTGGCGGTCATCTTCGGTGTCTCGTATTCGTTCGCGGCCTTCTTCGAAGCGTTCGCGGGCGAGTTCCAGGCCCAGCGCGCCGACGTGTCGCTGGTGTTCGGGCTGTGCGGCCTCGTCTACTTCGTGCTGGGCGCCGGCGCCGGCATGCTGGCCGACCGCTTCGGGCCGCGCGTGGTCTGCTGCGCCGGCATGGTCTTCATCGCCGCCGGGCTCGCGCTGAGCAGCCTGGCGCACGCGATGTGGGTGATCTACGCGGCCTACGGCGTTGGCGTGGGCATCGGCATTGCGCTGGTCTACACGCCGGCCATCGCCTGTGTGCAACCCTGGTTCACGCAGCGGCGCGGGCTCGCGGCCGGGCTGGCCAGCGCAGGCATCGGTGCCGGCACGGTGGTGGTGCCGCTGCTGGCGGCGCTGGCGATTGAACACATGCAGTGGCGCGCGGCCTTGCGCGTGATCGCCATCGGCGTGCTGCTGGTGGGCTTTAGCGCGGCCGTGCTGCTCAAGCGGGCGCCGGTGGCCGCAGGCACGGCGTCGGGGCAACGCCCGGGTTTGACCCTCGCACAGACCTTGCGCAACCGGCGCTTCTGGTGGCTGTACGCGGCAGTGGCGCTGGCCAGCCCGAGCATGTTCATCCCGTTCGCGCACGCGTCTGCGGCGGCGCGCGATCTGGGCATCGGCGAGGCGCGTGCGGTCGGACTGGTCGGGCTGATCGGCATCGGCAGCCTGGTCGGCCGCTTCGCCATCGGCGCGCTGGCCGACCGCCTCGGGCGCATGCTGACCCTGGTGCTGATGCAGGCCTCGGCCGGCCTGTCGTACCTGCTGTGGGGCGCTGCCGGCGGTTATGCGGCGCTGGCGGTGTTCGCGCTGTGGTTCGGGCTGAGCTATGGCGGCATCGTGTCGCTGCTGCCGGCTCTGTGCATGGACTTGTTCGGCCCGCGCGCGGTGTCGGGCGTCATCGGCACGCTGTACACCGGCGCGGCGCTGGGCAACCTTCTCGGGCCGGTGATCGCCGGGGCGGTGTTCGACCGGCTGGGAAGCTACTCGGCCATCATCTTCGCGTGCGTTGCGCTGTCGGCGCTGGCGACCTTGGCGTCGGCGCGGCTGGCGCAACTGGCACGCCTGGGCGGGCCGAGCTACTGATGCGCGCAGTGCTCAGCCGAGCGGCTTGAGGCGGGTCACACCGCCCACCGCCTCGGCGTAGGCCGTGGCATCGGCCACACCGCCGCCTTCGACCTTGCCGATCCACGGCGCCTTGCGCGGCAGCACCGTCTGCTCCAGCCAGGCCTCGATCACGTCGGCCGGCTGCGGCCGGCTGAACAAGAAGCCCTGCATCAGCCCGCAGCCCAGGCGGTGCAGCACCTCCATCTGGCGCAGGTTCTCCACCCCTTCGGCCACCACGCGCAGGCCCAGCGAACGCGCCAGCGCGATGATCGCGGTGACGACCGCGGTGCTCTGCGGCGTGAGCCCGAGGTCGCGCACGAAGCTGCGGTCGATCTTGAGCTCGCTGATCGGCAGGGTGGTCAGGTAGGCGAGCGACGAATAGCCGGTGCCGAAGTCGTCGATCGAGATCGCCACGCCGATTTCATTCAGGCGGTGCAGGGTCGGTATGACGTTCTGCAGGTCCTTCATCAGCCCGGTCTCGGTGATCTCGAGCTCGATGGCGCGGTAGGGCACGCCGTAGCTGGTGACGGCGTCGTGGATGCACTCGACCAGGTCGGTGCGCTCGAACAGGCGATTAGGCAGGTTCACCGCAATCGAATCGGCGAAGCCGAAACTGTCTTGCCACAGGCGCGCCTGGCGTGCGGCTTCGCGGATCACCCACTCGCTCATCGGAATGATCAGGCCGGTCTCTTCGGCCAGCGGGATGAAGTCGCCCGGCGGCAACAGCACGTTGCCGCGCTGCCAGCGCATCAGCGCTTCGGCACCCACCATGCGGGCACCGCGCACGTCGATCTTGGGCTGGTAGTGCAGCACCAGTTCGTCGCGTTCGATGGCCTTGTGCAGCGCGCTCTCCAGCTCGAGCTTTTCGCGCCCGCGGCCGGCCAGCGCCGGGCTGTAGATCGACGACGCGTTGCGCCCGCCGGCCTTCACGGCGTGCATCGCCACGTCGGAGTTGCGCAGCAGGTCGGCCATCGACATGCCGTCGCGCGGGTAGACGGCGATGCCCACGCTGGCCGTCACGAAACACTCCTGCCCGCCCACCAGAATCGGCTCGCGCATCAGGTCGAGGATGCGATCGGCCACACGTTCGGCGTCGCGTTCGTCCACCACCTCGGGCAGCAGCGCAACGAACTCGTCGCCGCCCAGCCGCGCGATGGCTTCCAGCGTGCGGTGCGAACGTGGGCCGCCGCCTTCGGGTGAACTTTCCATCACCTGGTCGGAGTGGCGCACACACGAGCGCAGCCGGCGCGACACCTCCATCAGCAGCTCATCGCCGGCCGCATGGCCCAGCGTGTCGTTGATGATCTTGAAGCGGTCCAGGTCGATCAGCAGCAGCGCCACCTGGTGGTTCAGCCGGCGCGCATGCTCCAGCGCGCGTTCGGTGCGCCAGATCATCTGGCGCCGGTTCGGCAGGCCCGTCAACGTGTCGAAGTTGGCCAGGTGGCGGATCTTGTCTTCGGCCATGCGCCGGTCGGTCAGGTCCTGCAGGATGCCGGTGTAGCCGACCAGGTTGCCGAGCTCATTGAACTCGGGCTCGGCCTCGACGCGCACGATGCGCTGGCGCCCGTCGATCAAGGTGGCCGTCACGTCGGTGGTCAGCACCGAGCTGTGTTTCATCACCTCGCCCAGCACCGACAGCAGCGCGCTGCGGTCGTCCTTGGCCAGCATGCGCAGCAGGGCCCGGAACGGCAGCTTCTCGACCGGGCCGAAGCCCAGCACGCGCAGCGCCTCGGCCGAGTAGCGCGGGCCGCCGTCGCCCTTCTTCCAGTCGAAGCTGCCCATGCGGGCCAGGTCTTGCGCGCGCGCCAGTTTCGACTTGCTGCGCTCGAGTTCGATGCGGGTGCGCGACGAGCGCAGCAGGTGGCGCAGCCGCCCCGCCAGCAGGCTCCATTGGGTGGACTTGACGAAGAAGTCGGTCGCGCCTGCTTCGTAGGCGCGGTTGATCGACGGGTCGTCGTCCAGGCCCGTCAGCATCAGCACCGGCAGCGACTCGAAGCCCGGCAGGCTGCGCAGCCGGCGGCAGGTCTCGAAGCCGTCGAGCCCGGGCATCAGCGCGTCGAGCATCACGGCGTCAGGCATCCACTTCGACAGCAGGTGCAGGGCCTGTTCGCCACCGTTGACTTCGGTCACGTCGAAGCCGCGCTCGCGCAGGGCCACCGAGGTCAGCAGCAGGTTGACCTCGTCGTCATCGACCAGCAGCACGTGCGGCTGGCCCGGCGGATCGTCGTCGCTCACGCGCGAGCTGGCGTTCATGGGCCGGCCTCGCTCAGGCGCTGCAGGGCGGCCAGCAGCCTTTCGACTTCTTCCACCAGCGCGTCGACCTGGGCTGCCAGATTGAGTGTCTGCCCCTGGCGGATGCCCGACTCCAGTTCAGCGCAGATGGCCGACAACTTCATGCCGCCGACACTGGCGGCCGAAGACTTGAGCGTGTGGGCCACATGGCGCACGCCTTGCAAGTCGGCCTTGCTCAGCGCTTCCTGGACCTGCGGAATCAGGCGTGTGGTCGAGGTCTTGAATGCCGCGAGCACCCGTTCGAGCAGATGGTTCTTGCCGGTCGGGTCGAGCTCGCGCAGGCCCGCCAGCGCGGCCGGGTCGAGCACCAGGTCTGCGCGTGCAACTCCCCCCGCAGGGGGCTGCCCGTCAGACCCGACGGGGCAATGCCTGGATGGCCAATTTGAAAGCTTGCGCATCTCGTTCTTCGTGCAACAAAGCCGCAGCGTGTTGCGCGTTGCCTCTGACTCCTGGAACCATTTCGCAAGACCGGGCGGTACCGAACAAGCGGTAACAGCTTGTCGTGCCGATTCTGAGGCGTTTCCTGCGCCAGGGGCTCGGCCGCAGCACTTTCAATCCGGCCTTTTTGCACAAACCGCAGCAGGGCACCCCTGGAGCCTTGCGTCGTGGCGAGGCCCTTGAGTGCCACTTGAGTGCCTGCTGGCTTGCCGCCTGCCACGTGAGCGGATATGCTGGATGGATGTAAGGGGTATCCGCTTAGCTCCAGTGCGGCTACTATTACTGGATGGATATCCATATCGTAGCGCCGGAGGCCGGCAAAGACTACCCCGGCAACTGGAACGAATTTCTGGACTGGTTCGGCAGCGAAGAAGCCTGCTTGGC
>JANMYQ010000350.1:0-6991 GCA_031382215.1 Methylibium sp. | reverse complement strand
TCTTTCCAGGGCTTGGTCTCGAGCTGCGGCTTCCACGACATGTCGAACCACTGGCCGCCGAAGCTGTTGACCATGGTCGTCAGGAAGGCCATGTTGTCGCCCCAGCCCGGCTTGCCGCGCAGGCAGATGCCGTACACGCCGGCCTTCGGGTCGTGGATCTTGGCGGCTGCGTCGCGCACCTCGGTCCAGGTCGGGCGGTCAGCGAACTTGATGCCGGCCTTGTCGGTCAAGTCCTTGCGGTACATCAGCATCGAGCTCTCGCCGTAGAACGGCACCGCGTACAGCTTGCCGTCCAGCGACAGGCCGTTGCGCATGGCGGGCAGCAGGTCGTCCACGTCGTACGCAGCGTCCATCTTGAGCTCGTTGAGCCAGCCCTTCTTGCCCCAGATCGGGGTCTCGTACATGCCGATCGTCATCACGTCGAACTGGCCGCCCTTGGTGGCGATATCGGTCGTCACGCGCTGGCGCAGCACGCCTTCTTCGAGCGTGACCCACTTCAGTTTGATGCCGGGGTTGTCCTTCTCGAAATGCGGCGTGAGTTTCTGCATTTCGATCATGTGGCCGTTGTTCACGGTGGCGATGACCAGGTCGCCCGCAGTGGCGGCACTGGCGGCGGCGGCCAGACCGAAGGCGAGGGCAAGGGATTTCTTCAGCGTCATGACAAGTCTCCTGTCTGTTTGTGGCGGTCCGACGAGGGGTTGCGGTCGGTGCTGCAAAGATAGCCAGGAGGCGATGCGCGGATTGGTATCCGGGGCGCGATTGCTTGTACTTCTTTGCGCCAGAGGACTGGTAAAAACCCGAATTCGTGCAACCAACGTACCTGAAGAGGGCAATGCGGACTCTATGGGTGGGGTGTCTTCAGCCGTGATCGGGTTCGTCTCGGTCAGAAAGCCGCGCCGGAGCGCCCCGGGGTGCCCACTCCTGTGGGTAAAGGAACATTGCAAATCCTCCACGGCGTGGATCAATTGCAATGATGAAAAGCCGCGAACACCTGCCAGCACTGCAACGTCTCCTGCGCCGGTACCTGGCCCGCGACAACGCCGCCAGCCAGCGCTGGCAGCCAGTTCATCAAGACCTACCTGGAGCGCGACATTCCGCAGCTCGGCCCACGCATCCCGGCCGAGACGCTGCGCCGCTTCTGGACCATGCTCGCGCACGAACAAGGGCAGCTGTTCAACGCTTCGAAGATCGCCGCCTCACTGGCGGTGAGCGGCCAGACCGTGGCGCGCTACCCCGACCTGATGTGCGACCTGATGCTGGTGCGCCGCCTGCCGCCCTGGGTCGGCAATGGTGCAAAACGCCTGGTCCGCTCGCCCAAGGTTTACGTGCCGCTGCGCCGGAAGGCACGCAAGCCTTCTTCTACCGTACCGCCGCAGGCGCCGAAATCGACCTGGTGCTCGACCTGCCGGGCGGGCGGCGTTGGGCGGTCGAGGTCAAGCGCTCGTCGGCGCCCAAGGTCAGCAAAGGGCTGCATCTGGGCGCGGCCGACATTCAGGCCAGCGAGGTGTTCGTGGCCTACCCGGGGGACGGCGAGTTTCCGGTGAGCACGGGCATCACCGCGGTGCCGCTGCTCGCGCTGGCGCGGCGGCTCGCCTCGCTCGGATAGGCGGACAGGTCAGCGCTACTTGGGTGGCTCACCCGGCGAACCGGCGACAATGCCGCTCCGGTGCCGACTGCCACTCACGTTCGGCCCCCTCAATTCACTTCTGCAAACACCCGAAATCATGGCTCAGTACGTCTTTACGATGAACCGCGTGGGCAAGATCGTTCCGCCCAAGCGCCAGATCCTCAAGAACATCTCTCTCAGCTTTTTCCCCGGCGCCAAGATCGGCATGCTGGGCTTGAACGGCTCGGGCAAGAGCACTTTGCTCAAGATCATGGCCGGGGTGGACACCGACATCGAGGGCGAAGCCAAGCCGATGCCGGGCCTGAAGATCGGCTACCTGCCGCAGGAGCCGGTGATGAAGCCGGACCAGACCGTGCGCGAGTCGGTCGAAGAAGGCATCGGTGGCGTGCTGGCCGCGAAGAAGCGGCTCGACGAGGTGTACGCCGAATACGCCGAGCCCGACGCCGACTTCGACAAGCTCGCCGCCGAGCAGGCCGACCTCGAAGCGGTGATCGCCGCGGCCGGCTCCGAGAACACCGACCTGCAGCTCGAACTGGCCGCCGACGCGCTGCGCCTGCCGCCGTGGGACGCCGTCATCGGCAAACTCTCGGGCGGCGAGAAGCGCCGCGTGGCGCTGTGCCGGTTGCTGCTGAGCAAACCCGACATGCTGCTGCTCGACGAACCCACCAACCACCTGGACGCTGAATCGGTGGACTGGCTTGAGCAGTTCCTCAGCCGCTTCCCCGGCACCGTGGTGGCCATCACCCAAGATCGCTTCTTCCTCGACAACGCGGCCGAGTGGATTCTCGAACTCGACCGCGGCTCGGGCATCCCGTGGAAGGGCAACTACTCCACCTGGCTCGACCAGAAAGAGCAGCGCCTGGAGCAAGAACAGAAGACCGAGGACGCACGCACCAAGGCGATGAAGAAGGAGCTGGAGTGGGTGCGCCAGAACCCCAAGGGCCGCCAGGCCAAGAGCAAGGCGCGCATGGCGCGCTTCGAGGAACTGAGCGACATCGACTACCAGAAGCGCAACGAGACCAACGAGATCTTCATCCCGGTGGGCGAGCGGCTCGGCCACGAGGTGCTGGAGTTCGAGAACGTCACCAAGAGCTATGGCGACCGGGTGCTGATCGACGACCTCAGCTTCAAGGTGCCGGCGGGTGCGATCGTCGGCATCATCGGCCCGAACGGCGCCGGCAAGTCCACGCTGTTCCGCATGATCGCCGGCAAGGAAAAGCCTGACAGTGGCAACGTCAAGATCGGCCCGACCGCGAAGATGGCCTTCGTCGACCAGAGCCGCGAATCGCTCGAAGCCGACAAGACGGTGTGGCAGGACGTCTCGGGCGGGCTCGACAACATCATCGTCGGCAAGTTCGTGATGCCCTCACGCGCCTACATCGGCCGCTTCAACTTCAAGGGCAACGACCAGCAGAAGCTCGTCGGCAGCCTCTCCGGCGGTGAACGCGGGCGGCTGCACCTGGCCAAGACCTTGTCGCAGGGCGGCAACGTGCTGATGCTGGACGAACCGAGCAACGACCTCGACGTGGAAACGCTGCGTGCGCTCGAAGATGCGCTGCTTGAATTCGCCGGCAGCGTGATGGTGATCAGCCACGACCGCTGGTTCCTCGACCGCATCGCCAGCCACATCCTGGCTTGCGAAGGCGACTCGAAGTGGGTTTTCTTCGACGGCAACTACCAGGAGTACGAGGCCGACAAGAAGAAGCGCCTGGGTGAAGAAGGCGCGCGGCCGAAGCGGGTGCGGTTCAAGGCGTTGAAATAGGACCCCCCCCCCGAAGCGGCTGACGCCGCTCCCCAAGGGCCACGCAGGGGCCACTTCGATGCCCGCCTTGTGCCACCGCTAAAACCAGACTAGACTTGGTCTACTTTTACCCTTCGCACCGAGCCTGTCCATGGACGCCGTGAACATCTACGAAGCCAAGACCCGCCTGTCCCAACTGGTCGACAAAGCCGCGTCCGGGGAAGACGTGGTGGTCAGCCGCAACGGCAAGCCGCTGGTGCGCATCACCCAGCTCGAAGGGACTCGGCGCCCGATCAAGTTCGGTGTTCTCAAAGGCAAGGTGCGCATCGCGCCGGACTTCGACGCGCCCTTGCCCGACGACGTCCTGGCCGGCTTCGAAGGCCGCTGATGCGGCTGCTGCTCGACACGCACATCTTCCTGTGGGCCGTGGCGGGCAACCCGCTGCTCAAGGCTGCCACCCGGCGGTTCATCGAGTCGGCGGACGAGGTCTTCGTGTCGGCGGCGTCGCTCTGGGAGATTGCGATCAAGGCCCGGCTCGGCAAGATCGAGGCCGATGCCGACGAACTGATCGCGGCGATCACCCAGAGCGGATTTGTCGAGTTGCCGGTGCGCGCCGTGCATGCGGCCGGCGTGGCGCGGCTGGCGATGCACCACAACGACCCCTTCGACCGGCTGCTGGTGGCGCAGGCCATCGCCGAGCCGCTCAAGCTATTGACGGCTGACGCGGTGCTGGGGCAGTACAGCGAGCTCGTGGTGCTGGTTTGACCGAGCCCGTCTGCGAAGCGGCTGTTCCGCCTGCTTGTTATTGCTTCTGAATCCCCGCCGCCTTCACCAAGTTCCCCCACGCCGCATAGGCGCCCTTCACGTCGGCCGCCAGTTCTGCAGGCGTCGAGCTTTCAGCGACGTAGGCGCCGTCGTTGAAGTGGGTCTGCACCGACGGTTGTGCAATCGCCTGGGCGATCGCGGCGTTCAGTTTGGCGACCACCTCGGGCTTCATGCCGGCCGGGCCGAACCAGGCGACGAAGCTGGTGATGTCGATGTCTTTCACGCCCTGCTCAAGCACGGTGGGCACGTCGGGCAGGAACTTGCTGCGTGTGGGGGCTGCCACGGCAATGATCTTGGCCTTGCCGGTCTTGGCGGTCTGGATCGCCGCCGGTGCGGCGTCGAAGGCCATTTCGAGCCGGCCGGCGATCAGGTCGCCGGCGATTTCGGCACCGCCCTTGTACGGAATGTGCTCGATCGCCAGGCCGGTGTTCTTCGCGAACACCTGGCCGAAGATGTGTGCCGAAGTGCCCACGCCGAACGAGCCGTAGTTCAGCTTGTTCTTCTGGCCGTAGGCGATCAGCTCCTTGATGTTGTTCACGCCGATCGAGCTGCTGACAAGGATCACCAGCGGGCCGCGCGCGCCCATCGACAGCGGCGTGAAGGCGGTCATCGGGTCGTAGGTCGCGGCATTCAGCGTGTGCGGCGCCTGCGCCATGGTCGACGAGGCGCTGAAGAAGATGGTGTGGCCGTCGGGCGCGGACTTCATCACCTCCTGCGCGGCGATCACGGTGCCGCCGCCCGGCTTGCTCTCGACGACCACCGGCACGCCCAGCACCTCGCTCATCTTGGGCAGCATGGTGCGCGCCATGGCGTCGGGGCCAGCGCCGGGCGGGAAAGCGACGATCACGCGGACCGGCTTGCCCGGGATCGGGAACTGCTGCGCCTGCGCGGCGCTGCCCAGCAGCACGGCCAGCGCGACGGCGGCGCCGCGCAAGGCAGCGCGCTTCAAGCGGGCGCCGGTGGAGGTCAATTCAATGGGTTGGGACGAATGCACGGGTTGTCTCCTGGTTGAATATTGTTCGAGCGGGGATTGTTCAAGCGGGTTCGACGGCAATCGGCAGGCTCTCGTAGCCGCGCAGCCAGTTGGTCGGTCGCAGCACCGGCGTGCCGTCGAGCTCGATGCGTTTCACGCGCTTGCGCAGCGCATTGAACACCACTTCGGCTTCGAGCCGCGCGACCATCTGGCCCACGCAGCCGTGGATGCCGACGCCGAACGCCAGGTGCCCGGTCGGCCGGCGCCGCACATCGAACTCGTCGGGCCGCTCCCACTTGCGCGGGTCGCGGTTGGCGGCGGCGATGAAGAGGATCACTTTCTCGTCGGCACCGAGCTTCACGCCGTCGATTTCGACCTCGCGTTGCGTGGTGCGGCCGATGAACGGGCTGGGCGCGTTGAAGCGCAGCACCTCGTCGAAGGCGGCGCGGGTGAGCGTGGCGTCTTCGCGCAGCACGTCCCACTGCGCCGGGTGGGTGGCGAAGGCGTAGATCGCCATGCCGATGCCGTAGATCGTGGTGTCGAGCGCGGCGGTGAGGAACACGCGCACCAACAGTTCGGCCTCTTCCAGATCGAGCTCGCCGCGGTCGTGAGCCTCGAAGATGCGCATGCCGAAGCCGTCGCCGGCCAGGTTTTCGCGCTTGCACTGGCGCAGCACCCACGCGGGCGCGTCACCGGCGGCAGCGAGCGCGTGGTCGTACAGCGCGTTCTTCGGCCCCATCGCGTTGAAGTTCAGGTTGGCGTAGGGCAGCAGGTTCTCGCGCCCTTCCTGCGGCAGGCCCACCGCGTCGGGCAGCACCTGCATTGGGAACACGCCGGCCAGATCGGCCGCAGCGTCGAAACGGCGCCGCTCGACCAGCTGGTCGACGAGCGCATCGGCGCTGGCCTGGAAGTCCTGCCGCAGCTTGGCCATCGCCACCGGCGACAGGATGCGCGACAGCACGGTGCGCGTGCGCGTGTGCTGCGGCGGGTCGACCTCGAGGATCACGCTGGGCTTGCGCCACGGCATTTCCTTGCGGTTATTGGTCAGGCCGGTGCCGGCCGACGAGGTGTAGTTGTGCCAGTCGTTGAAGACCGCGTGCACCTGTTCGTGGCGGCCCACGGCCCAGAAGCCGTGGCGCGGCAGCCAGACGGCCGGCGCTGCTTCGCGCACCGCGGTGTCGCAGGGGATCGGGTCCAGAAGAACCGCAGGGTCGAAGGGGTCGACGTCCAGGACCGGAGTGTGCGCCGGGGCGGCGCTCATGGGCGAAACAAGCTCAAGTCGTCTCCTCGGCGCCCGCTGCAGCGGGCTGTGGTTCGGGGTGAGTTGCAATTGCAACTCGGCAAGTATTTCACTGCGATCGGCTTGCGTCAAGGGAAGCGCTTGCCGAGATCGTGGGTTCAGGTGTGCGGCGCTGGGGGTGGCGCGTGTCCCGCCGAACAAGTTCCACACCGCCACGAAGGGAGATTCCCGGCCCGGCGGGTGAAGGGACTGCGGCAGAATCGTCGCACCGAATCAAGCCGACTGGGCGTCGGTCAGCGCTCGGCGGTCAGCACGCTCCGGGTCGCTGGCGGCGCCCGGCACCACCATGCACCACGCCCGCCCGCTTCGTCGTTCCCGCCCCGGCCGCCACCTGCTTCTGGCTGCGCCGTTGCTGCTGGGCTTGCTGGCGGGGTGTGCGTCGATTCCGCCAACGGCCGGCGGCGCTGTCGGGGTTGCAGCGGTTGCAGCGGCAGCGTCCGCACCCGGTGCCGCGACCACGCCTCGGCCTGCGGCGGCCGTGCCCCCGGCCGCAGGTGCTTCGGCCCCGCCGGCCGCGCCGGGCGC
>JANMYQ010000333.1:0-5275 GCA_031382215.1 Methylibium sp. | reverse complement strand
GAGTACACCGACATCGGCCGCTTCTGGCAGTGGTTCCTGTTCATCGGCCTGCTGCTCTGGCTCACCCTCGTCGGCCGCGCGCTCTGGCCGGCGCTGCGGCGCAAGGACGAGATGTCGTCCATCGTCGGCCTGCTGTTCCTGTCCACCGTGGCGATCGGGCTGCTCTACGGCGCCGGGCTGATGTGGAGCGAGCACACCCACCTGTCGATGGTGGAGTACTGGCGCTGGTGGGTGGTGCACCTGTGGGTCGAGGGCTTCTTCGAGGTGTTTGCCATCGCGGTGATCAGCTTCCTGTTCGTCAAGCTCGGCCTGGTGCGCGGCAAGACGGCCACCGTCAACGTGCTGTTCGCGACCATCGTCTTCATGGCCGGCGGCATTCTGGGCACCTTCCACCACCTGTACTTCGCCGGCACCACCACGGCGGTGGTGGCGCTCGGGGCCAGCATCTCGGCGCTGGAGGTGGTGCCGCTGGCGCTGATCGGCCTGGAGGCTTATGCCACCTGGCGGCATGGCCAGGCCACGCCGTGGATGCAGCGTTACCGCTGGCCGATCCTGTTCTTCCTGGCGGTGAGCTTCTGGAACCTGGTGGGCGCCGGGCTGTTCGGCTTTCTCATCAACACGCCGCTGGCGCTGTACTACATGCAGGGGCTGAACCTGACAGCCCTGCACGGCCACACCGCCCTGTTCGGCGTCTACGGCATGCTGGGCCTGGGCTTGATGCTGTTCTGCCTGCGCGGGCTGAAGCCCGAGGCACAGTGGAACAACGGCACGCTGGCCGGCGCGTTCTGGTCGCTCAACATCGGCCTGGCGCTGATGGGGCTGCTGACCCTGCTGCCGCTGGGCGTGCTGCAGTTGCAGGCCGCGCTGGAGCACGGTTACTGGTACGCGCGCTCGGCCGAGTTCATGGGCAAGCCGCTGGTCCACCTGCTGGTATGGATGCGCGTGCCGGGCGACACGGTGTTCAGCATCGGCGCGCTGCTGGTGGCGTGGTTCGTGTTCCGACTGTGGGTGCTGCCGCGGCGCGCGGCCAGGCCGATCGTCGGCGCCGCCGCCGTGGACCGCGCGTGATCGGCCAGCGCCGAAACCCGTGATCGAGTTCTACTCCCAGGCCCGCGCCGTGCACATCGGCGCCGTGTTGTGCAGCGGCACGCTGTTCGCGGTGCGCGGCGCCGGCGTGCTGGCCGGCGCGCGCTGGCCGATGGCGGCAGCGCTGCGCTGGTCGAGCTACGCCATCGACACGGTGTTGCTGACGGCCGCCCTGGTGCTGGTGGCGATGTTGCCCGCCGCACTGTTCGCCAACCACTGGTTGACGGTGAAGCTGGTGCTGCTGCTCGCCTACATCGCCCTTGGCAGCCTGGCGCTCAAGCGTAGCCGCAGCGCCCGCGTGCGAGCCCTCTGCTTCGTTGCGGCACTCGCGGTGCTGGCCGCGATGGTCGGCATCGCGCGCACGCACCAGCCGCTGGGTTGGCTGGCCAGTTGATGTTCCACGACAGCATGAGCCATCACAGCCTGGCCGACAGCTGATGCGCACGCTCGATGAAGAGCGCGGCCACAGGGCTGAGCGCGCGATGGCGCAGGGTGGCGACGAGCGTCGGAATGGGCCAGCGCGGCAATTCCACGGGAAGTGCCTTGACCGCGCCCCGACCCGGACAGAACTTGAGCACTGTCGAAGGCATCACCGTCAGGTAACGCCCGGTTGCCAGCAGGCTGTAGCGCAGATTGAGCGACCCCGACAGGATCAGGTTCCGGGGCAGACCGATGCCTTGGTCCTCGAAGGCCTGCATCACCGGCGACCCGGGCCTGACCTCGACATGCGACAAGATCCAGGGTTCGTCGATCAGTTCCGCCAGCCCCAGCTTGCGGCGCCGCGCCCAGGCACTCCGGGTGTCTGCCACCACGGCGATGCGTTCATGAAACAAGGGTTCGACCTGCAGGTCGGGGTCGGTCAGCAGTTCCCACGGGCGCAGCACGACCATTTCGCAGATCCGCTCGCGCAGAAAGTGATTGAGCAGCACGGGCGGATCGCCCGATTCCATCTTGAACACCAGGCGCGGATGCTGTCGATGCATGCTGTCGATCACGGCGGGCACCAGGCTGGCCATCAGGCTCTCGCCGCAGCCGATGCTCAGCTCGCCGACGCCGGGTTCAGCGAGGAAGCCAATCTCGTTCACGCCCTGACGCAGCTCGTCGAAGATGACCTGACCACGGCGCAGCAGAGCCCGACCGTACACGGTGGGCTCGACGCCCTTGCTGGTTCGGTCGAGCAGTCGCACGCCGAGCGCACCTTCGAGTTCGGCGATGGCCTTGGAGACGGCTGGCTGCGACATGTGCAGTTGCTCTGCAGCCTTGCGCATGCCTCCTGCCTGCGCCACGGCCATCAGTGTGTCGAGGTCGCGCAGCTTGACGCGGCGCTTCAGGCGGTCGTGGTTGGCAGGCATGGGCGTCGGCAATGTGATTCTGTTTCGTGATCATCCCATGCGCAGATCGAACTGTTCGCTTATCACCAGGGCGCGTACGCTGAGCGGATCGGCCACCTTCCGGTGGTCATGCTCACGAGCCCCTCCATGAATCATCCGCATGCACGCCGCAACTTCCTGCAATCCACCCTGGCCATCGGCGCCGCCGCAACACTCGGCGCGCCAGCGCGGGCCCAACAGCGCATCGACATCTTGCTCGTGCTGTGCGGCTACCCGCCCGGCGGCTCGGTGGACGTGGTGTCGCGCCGGCTCGCCGAGAGGCTCGGCAAGACCTACGCCAGGGCGGCGCTGGTCGAGAACAAGCCCGGTGCGGCCGGGCGCCTGGTGATCGACGTGCTGAAGGCCTCTGCTGCCGATGGCTCGGCTCTGCTGGTCACCCCGGGGTCGGTCGTCACGATGTACCCGCACATCTATCGGCCCCTGTCGTACGACGTGTTCGCCGATCTGACGCCGGTGGCGATGGTCGCGAGCACCGAATTCTGCCTGGCGGTGGGGCCGGCGGTGCCGGCAGCGGTGCAATCGCTGGATGACTTCAGCCAGTGGTGCAGGGCCAATCCGGCGCTGGCCAACTGTGGCAACGCCGGTGCCGGTTCCTTCCCGCACTTCTTGGCGCTGCTCGTGGCGAGAGAGACCGGCATGGCCCTCAATCATGTGCCGTATCGCGGCGGCTCGGCGGCCATGCTGGCGCTGACCAGCGGCCAAGTGAGCACGGCGCTGGCCACTGAAGGCTCGGCTCTGGCGCTTGAGCAGGCAGGTAAGTTGCGCGTGTTGGCCACGTCGGCCGTGCAGCGATCGAGCTTCTTCCCGAAGGCGCCCAGCTTCACCGAACTGGGCTATCGAAACTTGGCCCAGCGCGAGTGGTTCGGTGCCTTCATGCCGCGTCAGGCGTCGGCAAGTGCCGTTGCAGCTGTTGCCAGCGAGGTCAGAGGGATGCTGAGCGAAGCCGACGTGCGTGAGACCTGGGCGCGGATGGGGCTGATCACAACAGGCTCATCACCCGCCGAGTTGCAGCTTGCGCTGCGCAAGGAGCACGACTTTTGGGCGCCGGTCATCAAAGCCAGCGGATTCACCCCTGAGGCGTAGAGGCGCTGCCCGCTGCGACCGTCTGGTTCGCGATGAGCCCATTCGAAGGACCGAACGACGGTTGTCGACGACATCGATCATCGCGGGTCGATCTACTGCCGCCCGTCGCCGCTGCGGAAGCGGTCGCCACTCCGGCACGCGCCGGCTTTCCAGAGCTCGGCTCGAACGGTAGACTGGTGTCATGGACGGGCCGCATGATCTTGGCGGAAAGCCTGGCTTCGGCGGGGTGGCGATCACGCTGCGCGAGCCTGTGTTTCATGAGCCCTGGGAGGCCACGGCGTGGGCACTGAACGTCCTGGCCATCGGCACACTGCGCGCCTACAAGGCCGATACCTATCGGCACGCGGTCGAGCGGATGGAGCCAACGTGGTACCTGCGCGCCCGCTACTACGAGCGGACACTGAGCGCGGTTGCCACGTTGCTGGTCGAACGGGGGCTTGCGTCGCTGGACGATCTTCAATGGCGGGCAGGCGGTCGGATCCCCCTGTCCGCGCCCGTGGCCGCGTTCTCTGCGGCGCAGACGGACGACACGGTCGCGACGCAAGCGCGCTTTGAATCGGGTGACGCGGTGGTCGTGATTGCCACGCCGACGCCAGGCCACACGCGCTGCCCTGCTTATGTTCGGGGGCGCCAAGGCGTCGTGCGGCGCATCTACCCCCTCGCCTACTACCCCGAACTGCGTGCGCACTCGACGGTCAAGCGGCGCGAACACAGTTATGCGGTCGAGTTCGAGGCCAGGGAACTGTGGGCCGATGGTGACCGCCATCAGAGCGTGTTGGTGGAGCTCTTCGAAACCTATCTGGACCGTCCATGACGCGAAACACGCAGCCGTCGGCCGAGGGTGATCCGATGGTCGCCTCCCTCGACGCCCGTGCCGCCGCACTGCGCGATGCGCTCATCGACCAGGGTCTGATCAGTGGGCATCAGGTCGAGGCCACCCAGGCTCTGGTCGACGGGGCGCTGGCGCCGGCCAATGGCGCCAGGGTGGTGGCCCGGGCCTGGGTCGACGCGGCATACAAGGATCGATTGCTCGCCAACGCAACGGCAGCCGCGGCAGAACTGGGCATCGAGGGCATCGAGGGGCACCAGATGGTCGCGGTGGAGAACACCGAATCCACCCACAACGTCGTCGTCTGCACCCAATGTTCCTGTACCGCATGGCCTCTGCTCGGCCTGCCGCCCGACTGGTACAAGAGTCTGCCGTACCGGGCACGCGTCGTCCGGGAGGCCAGAGCGTTGCTCGCCGAGATGGGGCTCCCTATCCCGGATCGGGTCGCGATCCGGGTGTGGGATACGAGCGGAGAGACCCGCTATCTCGTACTGCCGGGGCGCCCGGCCGGGACGGACGACTTCTCAGAGGGGCAACTCGCAGCTCTCGTCACCCGCGAAGCGATGATTGGCGTGTCGCTGGTGAAGTTACCGCACGCCAAGTGACCGCTGCCGGCCTTGCATCGCGCTCGGCAGCCTGGCGCTCAAGCGTGGCGGCAGCACCATGTGAGCCGACGGCTTGCCCTTGGCAGCCGGCCTTGAATTCGTCAGCCGCGCCGCGCCGCTTCGATGATCGCGATGTCGATCTTTCGCATTTCCATCATTGCCGCGAAAGCACGCTTGGCCGCGGCGTGATCGGGGTCGGTGATCGCAGCGATGAGGGCTCGTGGCGTGATCTGCCACGACAGGCCCCACTTGTCCTTGCACCAGCCGCAGGCGCTTTCCTG
>JANMYQ010000298.1:0-13881 GCA_031382215.1 Methylibium sp. | reverse complement strand
TGCGCTTGATCGTGTCGCGCGCGACCTGGATGTAGTCGACGTGCGCGTTGGTCGTGATCTCGCCGGCCAGCACCACCAGCCCGGTGTTGCACAGCGTCTCGGCGGCCACACGCGAGCGCGGGTCTTGTTTGAAGATCGCGTCGAGAATGGCGTCGGACACCTGATCGGCCACCTTGTCGGGGTGCCCTTCGGAGACGGATTCGGACGTGAAAAGGAAATCGTTAGCCACTCGGTACTCCAATGTAAAAATCAACCAGCTTGCACACTGCGTTGCCGGCCTGAAACTCTTGGAGGAGCGGCGAACGCTTTAGCAGAATTTGTGGAGCGGCAAAGAGGCCTTTGCTGCCCGGCACCGCACCAGGGTTCCCGGTGTGTGCATCGCCCCGCAAGTAGTTCAAATTAACTCGGCGATCCGCGGATTATAGAAAAGAATGGCTTCCCTGGTCCGTTGGCTCTCTTGCCGCCCTTTGTGGCTTCTGCACCGTTTGGGCGGCTTTTTGGGCTGGCTCACGTATGGCCTGTCGCCGTCGTACCGGCGCCGGTTCCAGGCCAATGCGGTGCTGGCGGGCGTGCCGCCGAGCGCGTCCCGCCCGGCGATTGCCGAGGCCGGGCGCCTAGCGCTGGAATTGCCCTTCCTGTGGCTGCGCCCGGCCGATCAGCCGATCCGCCCGGCGCTGCAGATGGACGGCGCGGAGCTGGTCGAAGCGGCCCACGCGCAGGGCCGCGGCATCGTCTTCCTCACACCGCATCTGGGCTGTTTCGAAGTCACCGCCCAGGCCATCGCCGAGCGCTTTGCGGCGCGCCACGGCCCGATCACCGTGCTGTACCGGCCGGCGCGCCAGAAGTGGCTGCGCGAGTTGATGGACGGCTCGCGCGCCCGTCCCGGCGTGGCCACCGCGCCGGCCACCTTGGCGGGGGTGCGCCAGTTGATCCGCGCGCTGCGGCGCGGTGAATCGGTCGGCCTGCTTCCCGACCAGGTGCCGCCCGAGGGCATGGGCGTGTGGGCGCCGTTCTTCGGCCAGCCGGCCTACACGATGACCCTGGCCGCCCGCCTGGTGCAGCAGACCCACGCCGTGCCGCTGCTGGTGTGGGGCGAGCGGCTGCCGCGCGGCGCGGGCTACGCGGTGCGCTTCAGCACCTTCGAGGGCACGCTGCCGGCCGACGCCAGTGCTCAGGCAGAATCCGCCGCGGTCATCAACCGCGCGATGGAGCGGCTGATCCTGCAGTGCCCGCAGCAGTACCTGTGGGGCTACAACCGCTACAAGCAGCCGCGGGCGCTGGCGCCCGGCGAGGCGCCTGGCGCCTGATTCCCCCTCAACCGCTCAGTCCACAAGGGCCGAACATTGGGCGCTCGATTCCTGCTGGCCACCCTGTGGCTGCTGCACTGGTTGCCGCTGGCGCTGCTCGCTCCAGTGGGCAGCTCCATCGGGCGGGCGCTGTTCGTGCTGGCCGGCTCGCGCCGGCGCGTGGTGCTGCGCAACCTCGAGTTGTGTTTCCCCGAACGTTCGGCCGACGGCCGGCTCGCACTGGCGCGCGAGCACTTCCGGTGGCTCGGGCGCAGCATCGTCGAACGCGGCCTGTTGTGGTACGCCTCGCCCGCGCGGCTGAAGCGCCTGATCCGTGTCGAGGGCGAGGTCGACCTGGCCGAACGCAGCGAGCGCCCGGTGATGTGGCTGGTACCGCACTTCATGGCGCTCGACGTGGCCGGCACCGCCACCCAGCTGTTCCAGAAGCGTTTCGTCGCGTCCATCTACCAGCAACAGACCGACGCGGTGATGGACGCAGCCATTCGCGCCGGCCGCGTGCGCTTTGGCCTGGCCGAGGTGTTTCCGCGCAGCGACTCGGCCAAGCCGCTGCTGCGCGCCATCCGCAAGGGCACGGCCTTCTTCAACCTGCCCGACATGGACTTCGGCGAACGCGATGCCGCTTTCGTGCCCTTCTTCGGCGTGCCGGCCGCCACCTTGCTGGCGCCGTCGCGCATGGCGCGGGCGATGAACATGGTCGTTCAGCCGGTGCTGGCCAAGATGCTGCCGGGCGGGCAGGGTTACGTAGTGCACTTCCTGCCGCCGTGGACCGACTTTCCCACCGACGATGCGCTGGCCGACACCACGCGCATGAACCGCTGGATCGAGGATCAAATCCGCGCCGACCCGGCCCAGTACCTGTGGGTCCACAAACGCTTCAAGACGCGCCCGGCGGGCGAGCCCGCCATCTACGTCGGCAATGAGACGCGAAGCGATAATTGAACGATGAAATTGCGCTTCACCAAGATGCAGGGCGCCGGCAACGACTTCGTGGTGCTCGATGCGACAAAGGCGCCGCTGGCGCTCGACGTTGACGCGATGCGGCGCCTGGGCGACCGGCGCTTCGGCGTCGGTGCCGACCAGATCCTGGTGGTCGAAAAAGGCACCGACCCTGAAGTGGACTTCGCCTACCGCATCTTCAACGGTGCCAGCGGCGAAGAGGTCGAGCACTGCGGCAACGGCGCGCGCTGCTTCGTGCACTTCGTGCGTGACAAGGGGCTGACGGACAAGCGCACGCTGCGTGTGCAGACGATGAACAACCTGCTCGAGCTGCGCCTGCAGCCAGACGGCGGCGTCACGGTGGACATGAACGCGCCGGTCTTCGAACTGCCGCGCATTCCGTTCCAGGCGGCGGGTGCGCGGCCCCGGCGCATGGGCCAGGCCGATCTGTGGCCGCTGAACCTGGACGGCGACAGGGTGCAGGTCGCGGTGCTTTCAATGGGCAACCCGCACGCGGTGCAGGTGGTCGACGATGTAGACGCTGCGCCGGTCGGCCGTCACGGCCCGCTGACCGAACACCACACGAGTTTTCCGCGCAAGGTCAACGCCGGTTTCATGCAGATCGTGAGCCGCAGCCACATCAAGCTGCGGGTGCACGAGCGTGATGCCGGCGAGACGCTGGCTTGCGGTACCGGCGCCTGCGCCGCGGTGGTGGCGGGCATCCGAATGGGCCTGCTCGATGCGCGTGTCGACGTCGATACGCGCGGCGGGCGCCTCAGCATCGAATGGCCAGGCGGCGGCGCTGACAAAGACAGCCACGTGCTGATGACCGGCCCGGCGACGACCGTTTTTGAAGGAGAGATCGAACTATGAGCACCACACCGTGAACAAGACCAACGGCGTTCAGGGCATCACCGAAGACGACATCGCCAACTACCTGGCCAACACGCCCGGCTTCTTCGAGCGCCATGCCGAACTGCTCGGCGCCGTGCAGCTCGGCAACCCGCACGGCGGGCGCGCGGTGTCGCTGCAGGAACGGCAGATGGACATGCTGCGCGACAAGCTCAAAGGCATGGAGATGGCGATCATCGAGATGATCCGCCACGGCCAGGAGAACATGGCCATCGCCGACAAGCTGCACCGCTGGACGCGCACCTTGATGCTCACCCCCAGCGCCGCCGATGTGCCCGACGTGCTGGTGCGCGAACTGATCCACCAGTACATGGTGCCGCAGGCGGCGGTGCGGCTGTGGGGTGCCGACCCGGCGTTCGACGGGCTGGCGTTCACCAGCGGCGTGGGCACCGACGTGAAGAGTTTTGCCTCCAGCCTGACGGCGCCGTACTGCGGCGTGAACTCCGGCTTCGAGGCGGTTCAGTGGGTCGATGAGCCGGCGCGCGTGATGTCGATGGCGCTGATCCCGCTGCGCAACGGCGCTGCCCCCGAGGCCTTCGGCATGCTGATGCTCGCGTCGCCCGACGCCACGCGCTACACCGCCGACATGGGCACCGAGTTCCTGACCCGCATCGGCGAAGTCGCCAGCGCCGCGCTGGCGCGCCTGATGCCGGTCCGTTGAGCGACTGAGGTGGCCGACGTGCCCCAGGATGACCAGGGCAGCGACCAGGGCCGCGACCCGCCTCGCGACCAGGCCCTCGACGACGACATCGGCCGCTACCTGTCGCACTTGAAAGTGGAGCGCCGCCTCGCCGCGCGCACGCTGGCGATGTACGCCGACGCGCTGCGGCGCCTGAGCACCTTCGCCGCCGCGCACCCCGTGGCTCTGCGCGAAGTGAAGCCGCCGCACGTGCGCCGCTGGGCCGCGCAACTGCATGCCAAGGGCCTGGCGCCGCGCAGCATCGCGCTGGAGTTGTCGGGCTGGCGCGGGCTGTACCGCTGGCTCGGGCGCGACGGCCTGGTGGCGCTGAATCCTGTCGATGGCGTGCGTGCGCCGCGTGCCGCCAAGCCGCTGCCCAAGGCCTTGCCGGTGGACCAGGCGGTGGCGCTGGCCGAGTCGCGCGCGCCGGTCGGCAGCGGGCCCGGCGCAGCGGTGCTGGACGCGCGCGACCACTGCATCGTCGAACTGCTGTACGGCTGCGGCCTGCGCGTCGGCGAACTGGTGGGGCTGGACGTGCAGGCCTCGGGGCACGCCGCCGGCTGGATCGATGCGGCCGACGCGTCGGCGCACGTGCTCGGCAAAGGCTCCAAGCGGCGCAGCGTGCCGGTCGGTTCGGCGGCCTTGGTGGCGCTGCGCGAGTGGCTGTTGATCCGCGCGCAGTTTGCCAAATTAGACGAGCCGGCCTTGTTCGTCAGCCGCCTCGGCACCCGCCTCACCCCCGGCCAGGTGCGCCTACGGCTGAAGCGCAGCGCCTTGCTGGCCGGCCTGCCCACGCACGTGCACCCGCACATGCTGCGCCACTCGTACGCATCGCACCTGCTGCAAAGCAGCGGCGATCTGCGCGCGGTGCAAGAGCTTCTCGGCCACGCCAACATCAGCACCACGCAGGTCTACACCAAGCTCGACTTCGGGCACCTGAGCAAGGTGTACGACGCGGCCCACCCGCGGGCGAAGCGGAAGTAGGCCACACGTGATGAACCTGCCCAGCTTTCGCCTGCCATGAAGCCCATCGTCGTGCGCCAAGCCGTGCTCGCGGACCTGGACGAACTGGCCCTGGTCTTCGACGCGTACCGCCAGTTCCAAGGCAATACGCCCGACGTTCCAGCCTGTCGCGCGTTCCTGCACGACCGCTTCAATCACGGCGAGTCGACCCTCTTCCTGGCCGCCATGGAACAGCAGGCCGTTGGCATGGCGCAGCTCTATCCGAGCTACTCGTCCACCGCGCTGGCTCGGGTGTTCATCCTCAACGATCTGTTCGTCACGGCCGCCGGTCGGCAGGCGGGCGTCGCCGCGGCACTGCTGGCCGCGGTCGAGGAATACGCGTGGTCCTTTGGGGCCTGCCGCATCAGCCTCAACGTGGCGCAGTCCAACGCGCCCGCGCAGAGTTTGTATCGCGCTCGCGGGTGGGTGCAGGACAGCGAGTTCTTCATGTTCCACCGCTTGCCGGAAAAGCGATGAGGCAGGCCCTGCCGGCCAGGCTCAGCTGCTCAGCTTGACCGCCCGGCCGATGAATTGAATCGGCCCGGTCGGCCGCCCGGTGGGCGAGCCCGACGGCGGCTCCAAGGTGATCTCGAACAACTGGTTCGGCTGCAGCGCGGGCAGCTTGTCGAGACGCACGCGCAGCGGCTCGCCCGGGCGCACCAGGCCCAGGGACACCGGGCCGGCCCAGTCGTCGGCCTTGGTCCAGAACTGGAAGGCCTTGTCGGCGGGTGGTGCGCTCGCTGTTGTGTCACGGGACAGCGGCGTCAGGCTCAGGTCGCGCGGCGAATTCACCTGTACCACCCAGCCCGGCGCCTGCCCGCCCGGGGCGACAAGCACCACCACATATTGCGGCGTGGCGCCTCCCATCGGCGCAAGGTCGGGCCGCACGGCCAGCAGCAGCGCGGCAGCCAGTCCACCGGCGGCGAGGCCGCGCCACAGGGTGAGGTTGTTCCACCAGCCGGGTCGCATTGCAGCTGACGTCGGCTTGCGGGCGGCGGCATTGGGCTTGCGCTCGATGCCCTGCTCGATACGACTCCACAGCGCGGCCGGCGGCTCCAGCGGCGGCGCCAGCGCGGTCAATGGCAGCAGGCGGGTTTCCCAATCGGCGACCGCGTTGCGCAGTGCGGCGTCGTTCGGCAGGCGCCGTTCCACGTCGCGTCGTTCGGAGCCGGGCAGTGTGCCCAGCACATATTCGCCGGCCAGGTCTTGCAGGTCCCCGGTGCCGCCGTTGCTGGCGTCGCCAGCGGCGTCATCGTCACCAGCATCGTTTGGGGCACTCATGCCATGCACTCCCGCAGCGACTGCAGCCCGCGCCGGATCCAGGCCTTCACCGTGCCCAGCGGCGTGGCCAGGCGCTGTGCGATCTCGGCGTGCGTGCAGCCGTCCACGTAGGCCAGCACGATGCTGGAGCGCTTGGGCTCGTCGAGCTGCTCCAGGCAATGGTGCAGCGGGCCCAGATCGGCAGTGGTGTTCATGGTGTTGCCGGCCTGCTGCGAATTGTGCAGGTCGATCGCCTCCAGCGCGGCTTCGTCGAGCGTGATCTGCGGGCCGTTGTCGCGCACCTCGTTCAGTGCGCGGTTGCGCACCACGCTGTAGAGCCAGCCGCGCGCTGAGCCGCGCTGCGGATCGAAGCTGGCGGCGCGCTCCCAGACCTTGATGAAGGCGTCCTGCACCACGTCCTCGGCGAGCTGGCGCTGGCGCACGATGCGCAACGCCACGCCGAGCATCTGGCGCGCCTCCGCGTCGTACAGGCTTTTGAGCGCGCTGCGGTCGCCGCGCGCGCACGCGGCCAGCGCAGCTTCATGGTCGAACGCGGGGGCGGGTTGGGGCATCGACGGGCGGCGGGCAACCGGGCGGAGCGGAGCCTGGCTCCACAAGGCCCGCATGCTAGCCGACCGCCAGGAACCCGCCGCGCCCCGCGGGCCTTACATTGCTGCCCAGAAGATGTAGTCGGCCTCGTACTTGACGATCTCGCGCTTGCCCTTGCTGTCCATGCCGCAGGCTGCGGCCGGCGCCACGCCGCCCTTGGTGGCCACGCGCTGGATGTAGCTCACGCCGGTCATCGCGCCCTGGCCCATGGCCGGGTTGGCCTTCACGAGTTGCAGCGGAATGCTGCCCGGCGTGGCCGGCGCGATGGCGACTTGCGCACCGGCAACCTTGGAACCGTCCATCGCCTCCCAGGTGGCCGGCGGGCCGTAGTACTTGCCGACGGCCTTGCCGCTGCGGTCGTTCAGCACCGCCACCGGGCCGACGAAGACCCATTCGAACTGGCCCGCGGCAGCCTGCTTCTCACGGCATTCGTAGGTGATCTCGCCGACGCCGACGGTTTCCATCGTGACCTTCTGGCCTGTGGGCACCTTCACCGCGTCGGGAAGCGCGGCTTGCGAGAACATCATCGGCTTGGCCGGGCTCATGCTGCCGCAGGCGGACAGCAGCGACAGGGCGGCGGCAGAGAGAATGAGTGTGGACTTCATGGGAGACTCCTCGACAAGGGTTGGATGGAATAAGTGCAAGAGAAAGCAGCGGCACCTCGGCACCACTGCTTCCACTACCCGCCAGCGAGCGATCTGGATGCAGTGCCGATAAAAATATTCATGCGATGAAGACCATTCAACTGCGCGACGGCAAGGAGCGCTCACTTCAGAAACGCCACCCCTGGGTCTTCCAGAGCAGCGTGGCCAGCGGCAAGGCCGACGTCGGCGAGACCGTGCGCGTGATCGGCGCCGACGGCAGCTTTCTCGCCTGGGCCGCCTACAGCCCGGCCTCGACGATCCGGCTGCGCGCCTGGAGCTTCAACGAGGCCGAGCGCATCGACACGGCGTTCTTCGAGCGGCGCGTGCAGCAGGCGGTGGCCATCCGCGCGCGGTTGCCGATTGCCAGTGACGGCATGCGCCTGGTCCACGGCGAGGCCGATGGCCTGCCCGGGCTGATCGTCGATCGTTATGCCGACACCCTGAGCGTGCAGTTCGGCTCGGCCGGCGCCGAGCGCTGGAAAGCGACGATCGCCGACGCGCTGCTCAAGGCCACCGGCCTGAGCCGCCTGTACGAACGCAGCGATGCCAGCGTGCGCAGCCTCGAAGGCCTGGAGCCGCGCACCGGCTGGCTGCGCGGTGACGGGCCCACCGAAGTGACGATCACCGAACATCACTGGCGCCTGACGGTGGACGTGGCCGAAGGCCACAAGACCGGCTTCTACCTCGACCAGCGCGACAGCCGAAAGCTGTTTGCCGACACCGTGCGCCACTTCGGCTGCCGCAAGGTGCTCAACTGCTACAGCTACACCGGCGGCTTCAGCGTGGCGGCGCTGCACGGCGGCGCAGAACACGTGACCAGCGTCGATTCGTCAGCCCCCGCGCTGGCGCGCGCCGAGGCGAACGTGGCGCTCAACGGCTTCGACTCTGCGCGCCACACCACGCTCGACGCCGATGTGAACCAGACCTTGCGCGACGCGATCCAGCGCGGCGAGCGCTTCGACGCGATCGTGCTCGACCCGCCCAAGTTCGCGCCCACCGTGGCTCACGCCGAACGCGCCGCGCGCGCGTACAAGGACATCAACCGCCTCGCTTTCCAGCTGCTGGAGCCGGGCGGGCTGCTGTTCACCTTTTCGTGTTCGGGCGGCATCAGTGCCGACCTGTTGCATAAGATCGTCGCCGGGGCCGGGCTCGATGCGGGTGTGGACGGCCTGTTCTACGCCCGCACCGGCGCGGCGCCCGACCACCCGATGACGGTGACCTTCCCCGAAGGCGAGTACCTCAAGGGGCTGGTGATCATTCGCCAGCCCTGAGCCCCTCGCTCAGTCGTCGTGGCCGTGGCCAGGCCGTGCCCGCGGCAGCCCGATCACCGTGCCCTCACGCCGCAAGTCGGCGCCGCCGTATTGTTTGCCGCTGCGGTCGATCACGATCATCTGCACCGAGCCGATGTCGGCCGGCGCATTCACGGTGTGCCCCAGCAGGCGCAGCGCGTCGAGCGATGCGGGCGGGAACGGCGTGGGGGCGAGCGGGTTGCCGTTGTCGATCGACACAGCCCCGCCAGCCGCAGTGACCGACAGGCGTGGTGCGTCGATCGCCTGCTGGATCGTCATGCCGTGGTCGAGCAGGTTCAGGGTCACGTTGAAGACCGAGTTGATGATCGTCGAGCCGCCCGGCGACCCGTAGGCGACGACCGGCCGGCCCTTCGTGTCGAAGATCATCGTCGGCACCATGCTGCTGCGCGGGCGCTTGCCCGGCGCCACGTCGTTGGTCGCCGGCTCGCCGGTGAAGGTGTTGACCGACGGCACGAAGTTGAAGTCGGTCAACTCGTTGTTGAGCAGGAAGCCGAAGCTCTTGAAGCAGCTGGTCTGCGTGCAGCCGGCCGGGTAATAACCGGCGAACATGCCGGCGCCGTAACCCGACTCGATGGTGTTGGTGTAAGACACCAGGTTGCCCCATTCGTCGGCCACGACGAAGTGCGTGGTCGAGCCGCCCGGCCCGGCAAACGACGGTGCGCTGGCAACGTGCTCCGACGTCTTCCACGCGCCGATGTCGTAAGGCCGCGGGTCACCCGCAACCGGGTTGACCGCCAGCCGCGCGGTCGGCGCGATCGGCCCGCTGCGCAGTTGTGTGTAGGTGCTGGCCAGCAGGCCCTTGGCCGGCACGTAGGAAAAGTCGGCGTCGCCCATCCACACGGCGCGGTCGGCGAACGCGGTGCGCATCGCCTCGGCCATCACGTTCAGGGTTCCGGTGCTGCCGAAGCCGAAGCCGGCCGCAGCGTCGCCGAGCGGAAAACGCTCCACCATCTTGAGCATCTGCAGCAGGGTCAGCCCACCGGAGGACGGCGAGTTCATCGCCTTGATCGTGTAGCCGCGGTAGGTGCCGCTGACCGGTTCACGGATCGAGGCTTCGTACGCCTGCAGGTCGGCCAGGGTCATCGTGCCCGGCGCGCCGCCTGCGGAGATGCGCTTTTGCCCTTCGACAATGCCCATCGCGATCTCACCGCTGTAGAAGGCCTCGGGGCCATGCCGGGCGATGCGGCGCAGCGTTTCGGCCAGCGGCTTGTTGGTGACGAGCGTGCCGGCGGTGATCGGGCTGCCGCCCGGGCAGAAGTACTCGGCTGTTTCGGGGTAGACCTTGGCGCGGCTGGTGGCGCTGGCGCAGTTGGGCGACGCAACGAAGCGCGGGGTGGCAGCGAAACCATCGTCGGCCAGACGGATGGCGGGTTTGAGCACGCGCGACAGCGGCAGGCGGCCCCAGCGCTCCACCGCGTCAGCCGTGCCGCGCACCATGCCCGGCACACCGACCGAAATGCCCGAGGTCGATGCCTGCGTGAAGTTGAGCGTGCCGAACATGCCCGGCGTGGCGCCGGCCGGCGCGCGCTCGCGCGTATCGACCGCAAAGGTCTTGCTGTCGCCTTTGCCTCGGTTGGCCAGGTGAACCAGCATGAAGCCACCCCCGCCGATGCCAGCCGACTGCGGCTCGACCACGTTCAGCGCATAGGCGATGGCCACAGCCGCATCGACGGCGTTGCCGCCGGCTTCGAGGATGCGCGCACCGGCTTCGGCCGCGTGAGGGTTGGCGACAGCCACCATGCCCGAACGGAAGCCCGTGCTCTGATGCTTGGCGGGCAGGCCCGGAATGGCACTGTCGCCATTCCGGGAGTCGCGGCCGTCGGCCAGCGCAGGGTGGGCCCAGGCCAGTGCGACGGCAAGGCCGGACGCGGCAAGGGACAAGCGACGGATGTCGAAACGGGCACGCATGGTGGGGACCTCCAGAGGGCGGCAGCGCTGTCGATGCGCGCACCGGAGGGGTGCGCGCGGACGGCCAGTATTGGAGCGGCGCGTGCCGCCGTCAATCGGGAGTTTGGCGATTCAGCACTGCTCTAAGGCGACGCTGAACAAGTCCCCGCGAGTGCGCGCGCCCTGGTTTGGGATGGGCTGCAAGGCGCAAACCGCAGCCATAGCCCCAGCTATGGCGAGGATTTGCAACGCAGCAGACCGCCCAAAGCAGGGATGCGCGCGCCGCGAGGGACTTGTTCAGCGTTGCCCTAAGCTGCCCGCACGCAGTTGCGCCCTTCGCGCTTGGCGCGGTAGAGGGCGCGGTCGGCGCGGCCGATGAGCTGCTCGCTGGTGTCGCCGTCGCGGCACATGGCCACGCCGCCGGAGAAGGTGATGTCCAGCCCGAACGCGACTTCGTCCCAGTCTTCGCGGGCCACCGCGGTGCGCATGCGATCGACCGCCGCGGTGGCCGAGCCGATGTCGGTGGCCGCCGTCAGCAGCAGCAGGAACTCTTCTCCGCCGTAGCGGCCCAGGCGGTCGGTGCCGCGCATTTCGGCAGCCACCTTGATGGTGAAGCGGCGCAACACGTCGTCGCCCACCAGGTGGCCGTGACGGTCGTTGACCTGCTTGAAATGGTCGATGTCCAGCATCGCAATGCCGAAGGGCTGGCCGCTGCGCTGCATGCGCTCACGCTCCTCGTCAAGCAGGCGCATCATGCTGCGCCGGTTCAGCGCGCCGGTCAGGCCGTCGCGGTTGGCCAGTTGTTCGAGCTTTTCGGAGGTGGCGGCAAGTTGCGCATTGCGCTTGGCCAGCAGGGCGCGAAGGTCCGACGCATACAGCCCGAGCAGCGCGCTGCGCGCCAGCACCAGCGCAAACCACACGCCGCTGGCGGCGCGCGCCTCCCAGCTGCCCATCGGCAGCGCGAGCCGCTCGCCCACCAGCGCGATCACCACGCCGACCAGCACCGAGATCAGCAGCGAGCCCGCCAGCACCGAGCGCAGGCTCATGCGCAGCGAGCCGAAGGCGAAGATCACGAACAGCAGCATCAACATCAGCCCGCCGATCTGCGGCACCCAGGCGATGAACGCCAGGTTGATCAATGCATTCGCCAGCATTTGCGGGATCACCAGGTACTGTTCGTTCTGGCGTTCGCACCACGGGCTGCTGAGCAGCACGAAGAACAGCGCGCACACGGCCAGGCCGGCACCCGCGTAGGCCCAGCCCACCAGCGGTTCGATCACGCCGACCGTGGCCAGCACGAACAGCAGCAACGTGTCCACCGCATAACTGGCCAGCACCATGGCCAGCATCTGCAGGCGGTCGCGGCGGCGGTGGCGCAGGCGCTCCGCGGCGCGGGTGGGGGGGTCTTCGGCAAGCGCAGGGGCGCCCGCCGGCGGGGGCGTGGGCAGGGTTGGCTTGACGGGGCGGGTGGAAGGCTTCACGAGTGATCGGGTTATCGATCATTCGCGCGCCGACTTGAGCACCCTGTTCGGGGGCCGCCCCCCGATCTCGTGCTGCGCGTCAGGCCCGCAGCAAGTTCGCGCAGGCGTTCACGCCTGCGGGGGCGACGGCAGCGCGATGGCCGGCTCGAACTTGGCCCGGTGCACGCTGAAAAAGCTCTTCACGTTGCGCACGTTCGCGTCTTGCGTGAACAGGCGCTGCACCAGGCCGTGGTAGGCCGCCATGTCGGGCACCTGCAGCACCAGAATGAAGTCGGGCCCGGGCGACACGCGGTGGCATTGCTGCACCGGCACTTCGGCCACGGCGCGGGCTTCAAACGCCGCAAGGTGCTCGGCGCCCTGGGCGTCGAGCGTGACTTCGACGATCGCGGTGAGCCCCGCACCCAATTTGTGCGGCGACAGGATCGCGACGCGCCGTTCGATCACCCCGCCGTCTTCGAGCCGCTTGACTCTCCGCAGGCACGTGGCCGCCGAAGTGTGCACAGCCGCTGCAAGTGCCTGGTTGGTGAGAGAAGCGTCACGCTGCAACTGCTCAAGTATTCGCAAGTCGGTGGCGTCGAGGTCTGAGATGCCGATTGAATTCATCAAGAACGCCACCTTCGTGAATTATTGAGCCGTCGATTTTCGATGAGGAGGATATCTTGCACCAGAGGACGAGTTTCGCAAACATATGCCAACTTGACCTGCCTACCATCGCGGTTCTGCTTCAACCGTTCAAGGAAGTCTCACCATGTGTGGAATCGTCGGCGCCGTCAGCACCCGCAACATCGTTCCGATCCTGCTCGAAGGCCTGCGCCGGTTGGAGTACCGCGGTTACGACTCTTGCGGCGTGGCGGTGCACCAGGATGGTGAACTGCGCCGGGCCCGCAGCACCTCGCGGGTGGCCGAACTCGACATCAACGTGGCCGAAGACAAGGTCCAGGGTGGCACCGGCATCGCCCACACCCGCTGGGCAACGCACGGCAAGCCGGCCATCCACAACGCTCACCCGCATTTCTCGCACGGGCCCGTTGGCAAATCAGCCGCTGCCGGCCAGTCATCGAAATCTGCGGCCGCCGGCCGCGTCGCCCTGGTCCACAACGGCATCATCGAGAACCACGACGAGCTGCGTGCCGAGCTGAGGGCCAAGGGCTACGAGTTCACCAGCCAGACCGACACCGAGGTCATCGCCCACCTTGTCGATCACCTCTACACCGGCGACCTGCTCGAAGCCGTGCAGAGCGCGGTGAAGCAGCTCCGCGGCGCCTATGCGATTGCGGTGTTCTGCCGCGACGAGCCGCACCGCGTGGTCGGCGCGCGCGAGGGCTCGCCGCTGGTGCTGGGCGTGGGTACGCACCAGGGCGCGGGCGAAACCTTCTTGGCCAGCGACGCGATGGCGCTGGCGGGCGTGACCGACCAGATCGTCTACCTGGAAGAGGGCGACGTGGTCGACCTGCAGATGGGCAAACACTGGATCACCCACGTGACGCCCGAAGGCAGCTACAAGGCCGTGCAGCGCGAGGTGCGCACCGTCAACGCCCACACCGGCGCGGCCGAGTTGGGCCCGTACCGCCACTACATGCAGAAAGAGATCTTCGAGCAGCCGAAGGCGATTGCCGACACGCTGGACGAACTGCACAGCATCACGCCCGAACTGTTCGGCGACGGCGCCCACCAGGTGTTCAAGGAAATCGACTCGGTGCTGATACTGGCCTGCGGCACCAGCTACTACAGCGGCTCGACCGCCAAGTACTGGCTGGAGAGCATCGCCAAGATCCCGACCAACGTCGAAATCGCGAGTGAATACCGCTACCGCGACAGCGTGCCCAACCCGCGCACCCTGGTCGTCACCATCAC
>JANMYQ010000183.1:0-1518 GCA_031382215.1 Methylibium sp. | reverse complement strand
CAGCGCCAGCAGACGCGCTTTCACGTCCCCGGGCAACGACGACGCCGGCACGTCGAAGCGCAGGTGCACCGCGCTCGAAACCTTGTTGACGTTCTGACCGCCGGCGCCCTGGGCGCGCACGGCGGTGACGGTGACCTCGTCCGGGTTGACGGTGATCGTCGTCGAGGCCACTGCGCCGAGCGCTATTGCACGAGCGTTATTGCACGAGCGTTATTGCGCCGGCGGCTTGCTGCCGCTGGTGAACTTGTTGACCGCAAACAGCAGCACCAGCGCACCGACGATCGATCCGATCCAGCCCGCACCCTGACCCGCCTGGTACCAGCCCAGCGCCTGGCCGACGAAGCCGGCCGCGAACGAGCCGCCGACGCCGAGCAGGATCGTCATGATCCAGCCCATCTTCTGCTCGCCGGGCATGATGAAACGCGCAATGGCGCCGACGACGAGGCCGACGATGAGGGTGCCGATGAGTCCCATGTGAACGCTCCTGTGTTTGGATGGCGGCGATGGTAGGTGCAGCACCTGCGCTGTCAATCGGGGCGATGATCGACAACACGCACCGGCACCCGCAACGCCAGCGCGCACATCAGCTCGTAGCCGATCGTGCCGGCGGCGCGCGCCACCTCGTCGATCGGCAGCTGCGAGCCGTGCGGGCCTGCGCCCCAGAGCGTGACCTCGCTGCCGATGGCGGCGTCCGGCACCGCCGCGAGATCGACCGCGATCATGTCCATGCTGATCCGTCCGACGGTTCGGGTACGCACGCCGTCCACCAGCACCGGCGTGCCCGTGGCGCAGTGACGTGGGTAGCCGTCGGCATAACCGCAGGCGACGATGCCGACCGTCGTCGGTGATTCAGCAGTGAAGCTGCTGCCGTAGCCGACGCTGTCGCCGATCGCGAGGCGCTGCGTGGCGATCAGCTTCGAGCGCAGCGTCATCGTCGGCCGCAGATCCCAATGCGCGATGTCGTGTTCGGGGAAATCGGGCGCACTGCCGTAACTCATGATGCCGGCGCGCACCCAATCCGCGGCCAGTGCCGGATGGCGCAGCGCCGCGGCGCTGTTGGCCAGCGAACGCTCGCCCGGCAGGTCGCGCGTGGCCGCCTCGAACAGCGCCGTCTGGTGGGCGACGCCGCGTGCGCCGTCGGCATCCGAGAAATGCGTCATCAGCGTGATCTCGCCGACTTGCGGCAACGCGTTCAGGCGCGTCCACGCGCCGCGATAGACCTCGGGCTTGAAGCCCAAACGATTCATGCCGCTGTTCAACTTCAGGAACACGCGGTGCGGCGTGTGCGTCTTGTGCGTCGCCAGCCAATCGATCTGCTCCGTGCAATGCACGACGTGCCAGAGATCGAGCCGCGAGCACAACTCCAGGTCGCGCAGCTCGAACGCACCTTCGAGCAGCAGCACGGGGCCGCGCCAACCGAGCGCGCGGATGCGCTCGGCTTCGTTCAGGTCGAGCAGCGCAAAACCATCGGCGCAGCGCAAACCTTCGTAGGCGCGCTCGATGCCGTGGCCGTAGGCG
>JANMYQ010000256.1:0-2822 GCA_031382215.1 Methylibium sp. | reverse complement strand
CTTGGCCACCGCCAGCGGCTGCAATTCGTCGGCGCACTCGACCAAAATGGCGCGGTCGGCGCCGATGGCCATCGCGGTGCGCAGCGTTTCCTGGCACTGCACGACGCCGCAGGACACGGCGATGATCTCGGTGACCACGCCCTTCTCCTTCAGCCGCACGGCCTCTTCGACGGCGATCTCGTCGAAGGGGTTCATGCTCATCTTGACGTTGGCGATGTCGACGCCGGTGCCGTCGCTCTTGACGCGCACCTTGACGTTGTAGTCGACCACGCGCTTGACCGCGACCAGCACCTTCATGAATGACGCTCCTGGGCTTAATTGACGTTAACGTTAATCATAGATTCTAGGCCGTCGCCTCGCCTCAGCGCCGGCCGAGGAGACAAAAAAGAACGATCGTACTATTTTCTCGCAGGATGGCCCGAAGCGACCATCCCGCGCGCCACGTCGACCCGGCGCAGCACCACCAAGCCGATGACGAAGAAGACACCCGTACTCAGGATTGCGATGCGGTGGTTGCCCGCGGTGAGCAACGTCACCAGGCCGTAGGTGATCGGGCCGATGATGGCCGACAGCCGCACCGCAAAGGTCCACAGGCCGAAGAACTCGGCCAGCCGGTCGGCCGGCGCGAAGAGCGCGGCCATCGCGCGTCCGGCGGACTGGCTGCTGCCCATGCACAGGCCGGCGATCACCGCCGCCACCCAGAACAGCGTCGGCGTCGTGGCGGCCACCGCCAGCAGGGTCATCACGATCCAGCCCCACAAGGTGAAAGCGAGCGCGCGCCGGTGGCCGATACGGTCCTGCCAGTAGCCGAAGCCGAAGGCGCCGATGGCCGAGGCGATGTTGACCAGAAAGACCAGCATCATGGTGTCGATCTGCTTGAACCCCAGCACCTGCTCGGCATACACCGCGGCCAGCGCGATGACCACCGAGATGCCAGCCTGGTAGAACAGCGCGCAGGCGAGCAGCCACATGAAGTCTTCGTAACGTCGCGCCTCGTGCCAGGTCTGCAACAGGCGCTGCCAGGCCGTGCGCGCGGCGCCACCCACGGCCACCGCCTGCGGCACGGCGCGTTCCTTGAGCAGCCAGAAAGTGACGAGCGATGCCAGCGCGTAGACGGCGGCGGTGATCAACATCGTCACCGGCACGAAGTGCGTGGCAGGCAGCCCGTGGCCCTGCGCCCAGATCACGTAGGCCAGGCTCAGGCCCAGCGTCAGCATGCCGCCGAAATAGCCGAAGCTCCAGCCCCAGCCCGAGACACGGCCCATCGCCTCGCGGCGCGCCAGCTCGGGCAGGAAAGCGGCGTTCAGCGACTCGCCATAGGAGTAGAAGAGGTTGGACACCACGATGGCCGCCACCGCCAGCCAGAGGTCGCCGCGGCCGACCTCGGCCAGCAAGGCCGTGGCCAACACGCAGCCCGCGGTGGACAGCACCAGCAGCTTCTTCTTGGCAGCATGGGCATCGGCATAGGCGCCGATCATCGGCATCGTCACCATCACCAGCGCGTTGGACAGGCCCAGCGCCAGCGTCCAGGCCAGCGTGCCCCAGCTCGCGCCAGCGGCCACCACGCCGACGAAGTAGGCGTTGAAGACGGCGGTCATGACCACCGTCGTGTAGCCCGAGTTGGCGAAGTCGTACATCGCCCAGCCGAAGAGTTCACTGCGGGCGACGCCGGCTTGCAGGGATTCTCGAGCGAACAGGGGCATGGCTTGGTCCGGTGCGGGGTCGGCCGATTCTGCATGCCTGCCGACGGATGACGGGTTCAACGCCGTTTCTGCCTGGTGCCCAGAGCGGGGTTCGAACCCGCATGCCCCTTTTCAAGGGCGGCGGATTTTAAGTCCGCTGCGTCTGCCTGTTTCGCCATCCGGGCCGCTGGTGATTATCCGCGCCGGCCAGGAAGAAGGGCCCGCTCGTGCAGTGACGGGGGCCCGTGTCAGCGGAGCTGGAGGCGCGATCCGGAGTCGAACCGGACTGGACGGATTTGCAATCCGTTGCATAACCGCTTTGCTATCGCGCCGTGCGATCGACCGCCGCCCATGCTAACAAGAAGGGAAGCCGCGGCTTCCCTTCTTGAGGCGTGTCTGGAGCGGGAAAGGAGGCTCGAACTCCCGACCTCAACCTTGGCAAGGTTGCGCTCTACCAACTGAGCTATTCCCGCATGGGCCTCGACATTCTGCCTGCCTTTCGACCGGCGGTGCAAGCGTTTGGAGCGCTGCACGTCGAGCCTTGCAGTATAGCCTGCCTCGGCAGGCCACTGCAAAGACTGGGCGCTGCCGGGCGATCAGTGCGGCAGGCCATCGGCCGATACCGCCGGTGCCACCTCCGGATTCGGTGAGGTCGCTGCCACGGCGACCACCACGGGCTCGTCGTCCGGCAGGGCCACCGGCATGCGCTCCAGCGCCAATTCGAGCACCTGGTCGATCCACTTCACCGGCACGATCTCGAGGTTGTTCTTGGCGTTCTCGGGGATGTCCTGCAGGTCCTTGACGTTCTCCTCGGGGATCAGCACCGTCTTGACGCCGCCACGGTGTGCTGCGAGCAGCTTCTCCTTCAAGCCGCCGATGGCGGTGACCTCGCCACGGAGCGTGATCTCGCCGGTCATTGCCACGTCGGCCCGCACCGGGATGCCGCACAGTGCCGACACCAGCGCCGTCGTCATCGCCGCACCGGCACTGGGGCCGTCCTTGGGCGTGGCGCCGTCGGGCACGTGGATGTGGATGTCGCGCTTCTCGAACACCTCGTCCTTGATGCCCAGCCGGCGCGAACGCGAACGCACCACCGTGCGCGCGGCCTCCACCGACTCCTTCATCACATCGCCCAGCGAA
>JANMYQ010000239.1:0-3416 GCA_031382215.1 Methylibium sp. | reverse complement strand
GGTTCGAGCGCAGCGATGGTGATGAAACCACCGCCGGCACATTCGTACACGTCGTAGAACGGCGAGTCGTGGAACGCGCTCGGCGTCGCGCCACCCAGACCACCGCTGCCGTGCACCCAGTAGGCCAGGCCGCCGACCGCTGCCGTCAGGTCGGTGATCGCGGCATCGACCACGGTGCCCTGCCCGCTCAGCCGCGCCTGCAATACGCCGCAGACGATGCCATAGGCCAGTCCGAGCGCGCCCACACCGTCGCCCGCGACCGTGGGCGGAACGATCGGGCGCTCGCCCAGGCGCGCCGAAAGCGACAGCAAGCCGGTCAGCGCGACATAGTTCAGATCATGCCCGGCCGCGTGCGCCAGCGGTCCGGTCTGGCCCCAGCCGGTCATGCGGCCGTAGACGAGCTTCGGGTTGCGCGCGTGGCACACGTCGGGCCCGAGGCCCAGGCGTTCCATCACGCCGGGGCGGTTGCCTTCGATCAGCGCGTCGGCGCCAGCCACGAGATCGAGCGCGCGCGCCACGTCGGCGGCGTTCTTCAGGTCGAGCAGCACCAGCTGCTTGCCGTCGCGCAGCGGCGTGCTGCCGGCGCCGAGCTGGGCCGACACCGCGTTCGCCGTCGGCCGCGCGATCAGCGTGAGCTCGGCACCGGCCTGCGCCAGCATGCGGCCGGCGAGCGGGCCGGGGCCGAGGCCTTCGAACTCGACGACCTTCAGGCCCTTGAGCGGCAGAGCGGTCATGCGGGGACGGGCGTGTAGCCGGCCTCGCGGATCGCGCCGGCCAGTGCCGCGGCATCGGCGCTCACGGGCTCGATCTCGACGCGGTGGCGCGCCAGGTCGATGTGCACACTGGCGCCGTTGTCGGCCGCTTTCACGGCGCCGGTGACGGCCTGGACGCAGTGGCCGCAAGTCATGTCCTTGACTTCGAAGGCAATCATGTCGTGTTCTCCTGCAACTGCGCCTGATTCTGCCCTGCCGCTTGACTCTCCCATGGTGGGAAGCCTGAGGATCACAATCCCTCGATCTCGGAACCCGCACCATGAACACCGCACCGCTCGCCGCACAGACCACCTTGCAGGTCAGTGGCATGACCTGCGCGTCGTGCGCCGGCCGTGTCGAGAAGGCCTTGAAGGCGCTGCCGGGTGTCGTGTCGGCCTCGGTCAACCTCGCGACGGAACGGGCCAGCGTGCAGGCCCTGCCCACGCTGAACGCGGCCACACTCGCGCAGGCGGTCGTGAAGGCCGGCTACGAAGCGACTGTCGTGCTCCCCGACGCCGCCGGCGCGCCCGCCCCCATGCCGCGCCTGCCCGAATGGTGGCCGGTCGCGCTCGGTGTGGCCCTGAGCCTGCCGCTGCTGCTGCCGATGCTGCTCGCCCCCTTCGACATCGACGCCATGCTCGGCCCCTGGTGGCAGCTGGCGTTGGCCGCGCCGGTGCAGTTCGGCCTGGGCTGGCGCTTCTACCGTGCCGGCTTCAAGGCCGCACTCGCCGGCTCGGGCAACATGGACCTGCTGGTCGCGCTCGGCACCTCGGCCGCTTACGGCCTGTCGGTCTGGATGATGTGGCGCCACGGCGGCGACGGCGGCGACGCTCATCCGCACCTCTATTTCGAAGCCTCGGCAGTCGTCATCACACTGGTGCTGCTCGGCAAGTGGCTCGAAGCCCGCGCCAAACGCCAGACCACCGACGCGATCAGCGCGCTCAACGCGCTTTGGCCGGCCACAGCGCGGGTGCGGCGCGACGGCGTCGAAACCGAAGTGCCGGTCGCGCAGGTGCGCGTCGGCGACAGCGTCATGGTGCGCCCCGGCGAGCGGGTGCCGGTCGACGGCGTGGTGATCGAAGGCCGCAGCCATGTCGACGAATCGCACATCACCGGCGAGAGCCGGCCGGTCGTGAAAGTGACGGGCGACAAGGTGACCGGCGGCTCGATCAACGCCGACGGCCTGTTGTGCGTGAACACCCAGGCGGTCGGCGCGGAAACGGCGCTGGCCCGCATCATCCGGCTGGTCGAATCGGCGCAAGCCGCCAAGGCGCCGATCCAGAAGACCGTCGACCGCGTCAGCGCGGTCTTCGTGCCGGTCGTGCTGGGCATCGCCTTGTTGACCGGCGCCGGCTGGCTGCTCGTCGGCGGCCCGTGGGAGCAGGCGTTGATCAACGCGGTGGCGGTGCTCGTGATCGCCTGCCCGTGCGCGCTGGGCCTGGCCACGCCGACGGCGATCATGGCGGGCACCGGCGTGGCCGCCACGCACGGCATCCTGATCCGCGACGCGCAGGCGTTGGAGCTGGCGCACGCGGTGGCGACCGTCGTGTTCGACAAGACCGGCACGCTCACCGAAGGCCGGCCCGCGCTGGTGAGCGTGCTGGCCGCCACCGGCGTTGAGGCCGGCGAAGTGCTGCGCCTGGCGGCCGCGCTGCAGCAAGGCAGCGAGCACCCTCTGGCGCGCGCGGTGATGGCCAAGGCGCGCAGCGAGCAGGTCGTCGTGCCGGCGGCGCTGGGCAACACCGCCTTGCCGGGGCGCGGGCTCGAAGCGGTGGTCGACGGTTCGCGGCTCTTGCTGGGCAGCACCCGCTTGTTGAAAGAGTCGGGGCTGGCTGCCGGCGAGCTCACCGCCACCGCGCAACACCTGCAGGACGAAGGGCGCACGATCTCGTGGCTGATTCGCGAGCAGAACGGCGTGGCCGAACTGCTCGGCATGCTGGCCTTCGGCGACACGATCAAACCCTCGGCGGCGGCCGCCATCCAAAGGCTGCACGCGCTCGGTATCAGCACCGTGATGCTCAGCGGCGACAACGCCGGCAGCGCGGCAGCCGTGGCCGGCGCACTCGGCATTGCAGAGTTCCACGCCGAGGTGCTGCCGGCCGACAAAGCCGCCGCGGTGCAAGCGCTGCGCGCCGCCGGCGCGGTGGTGGCGATGGTCGGCGACGGCATCAACGACGCGCCCGCGCTGGCCGCGGCCGACGTGGGCATCGCGATGTCGAACGGCACCGATGTCGCGATGGAAGCCGCTGGCATCACGCTGATGCGTGGCGACCTCGGCGGGGTGGCTGACGCGCTCGACGTGTCGCTCCGCACCCACCACAAGATCCGGCAGAACCTGTTCTGGGCGTTCGCCTACAACGTGGTCGGCATACCGCTGGCCGCGCTCGGCCTGCTGAGCCCGGTGATCGCCGGCGCCGCGATGGCGTTCAGCAGTGTCAGCGTTGTCGCCAACGCACTCTGGTTGCGCCGCTGGCGGCCCGCTGATCAAACGAAGGAGCGCGTTTGAACAGCGTCAACATCGGCCAGGCCGCGAAGGCCTCGGGTGTCTCGGCGAAGATGATCCGGCACTACGAGCAGGTGGGCCTGTTTCCCGAGCCAGGCCGGACCGACGCCGGCTATCGGCAGTACACCGAGGGCGAAGTACGCTGCGCTTCATCCGCCAGG
>JANMYQ010000227.1:0-3321 GCA_031382215.1 Methylibium sp. | reverse complement strand
CCTCGAGCGCGCTGAACACCGAGCCCCAGGCGAGGGCCACGATGGGCGTGCCGGAGAAGTACAGGTGATGGCAGGTGCCGATGATGCCGCCGGCCAGATAGATGGTGGCGGAGAGGATGGCGGTCTTGGCGGCGAGGCGCGGCTGGATCAACCGCAGGCGTGCGAAGAAGAAGGCGATGACCGTGGTGGCGAAGACCTCGAAGAAGCCCTCCACCCAGAGGTGAACCACCCACCACCGCCAGTACTCCACCATCGACAGGTGGGTGTGCTCGCTCCACATCAGCCCGGCGCCGTAAAGCAGCCCGATCGCCACGGTGGACAGGAACAGCAGGCCGACGATGGACGACATCTCGTCCTTGCGCCGCAGTGCGGGCCACAGCGCGCGGCCCACGAGCGTGAGCCACAGCAGCAGCCCGATGAACAGGAACCACTGCCAGAAGCGGCCGATGTCGGTGTACTCCCAGCCCTGGTGGCCGAACCAGAAGTTGTGCGCCAGGCCGAGCTTTTGCATCACCGCGAACCACTGCCCGGCGAACGCGCCGACGACGATCACGATCAGGCAGGTGAACAGCGCGTTAACGCCGAGCCGCTGGAACTTCGGCTCGTGGCCCGAGATGGCCGGCCCGATGTACAGGCCCGTGGCCAGCCAGGCGGTGGCGATCCACAGCACGGCGAGCTGCGTGTGCCAGCTGCGCGTCAGCGCATACGGCAGCACGTCGGCCAGCGCAATGCCATAGGCGTTCTGGCCTTCGACCTGGTAGTGCGCGGTGGTGGCGCCGAGCAGGATCTGCACCAGGAACATCGCCAGCACGAGCCAGAAGTACTTGGCGGTGGCACGCATCGACGGCGTGACCACCAGGCCTTGCAGCGGGTCGGTCTGCGGCGGCGGCAGCGCGTCGGCCTGGTCGCGGTCGTGCCAGACCGCGTTGTGCCACGCCAGCAGGGCAATGCCGGCAATCATGAAGAGCACGCTGAAGACGCTCCAGATGAAGGTCGTCGAGGTCGGCGAGTTGCCCACCAGCGGCTCGTAGGGCCAGTTCTGGGTGTAGCTCATCGGCTCGCCCGGCCGCTGGGTGACGGTGGCCCAGCTGGCCCAGAAGAAGAACGCACCGATCGCGTGGCGGTGCGCCGCATCGGGCACCGTGTCTTCGCGCATTGCGTAGCCTTCACGCAGCGCGTGCGTGGCCGGGTCGGCCGAGAACAGGCTCGTGTAGTGCGCCGCCACCTGTTCGATGGCCTTGGCGCGCTCGTCGGGAATGACGATGCGGTCGCTGGCGGCGTCGTAGGTGTTGCGGCGGATCAGCGGCCGCAGGTCGGCCTGCACGCGGGCCTGCTCGCCGGGGTCGAGTTCGGCGTAGGCGACGCCGCCCTTGGCGCGCGAGCGCAGGTCCAGCCAGGCCAGCGCTTCTCGGTGCAGCCAGTCGGCCGACCAGTCCGGCGCCACCAGTGCGCCGTGGCCCCAGATCGAGCCAAGCTGCTGGCCGCCGATGCTTTGCCAGACCTGGCGACCCTGCTCGATCTGCGCCCTCGTGTAAACGGTGGCGCCGCTGTCGGTGACCACGGCCTGCGGCATCGGCGGCGCCTGGCGATGGATCTCGCGGCCCATCCACAACAGAATGCCGAAGCCGACGATGAGCAAGGCGCTGAGGCCCAGCCAGAGTTTGCGGGTAGTGGACATCGAGCGGCTCCTCGCCGGGGACATGACGCAGTCTGGCCGTTGCGACCGCGCGCTGCTTTGCGCGGCGTCAGGTGCAGCGTGCTCAGGGCCCGAGTAGCGCGAGCCACCTTCTCGCGCTCGACGCGTTGTTCAGGTCGCGCGCGACCGCGACCGAACCGGTTCGGGTTCACGGTTTTCGCCTCCAGCGGATGGGTTGGCGCGTCAGCCGTCCTTGCCGTCCAGTCGTGCGCTCACCAGCCAGGGGGCAAACACCCACAGGTAGAGGGCGAAGGCACTGCTCCAAGCGAAGGCCGCGGCGATCAAAGGAATGGCGTACGGCACAGCAGGCAGCCATGCCGCGAGCAAGGGCACCAGCGTGCGCAGCAGGGCGGCCGCCAGCACCAGCGCGTAAGCGGTGACCTCAAGCCTCGACGCCTGCAGCGGCCGGCCGGTGTGGCCCCGCGCGGTGCGCGTGATCATGCCGATGATCAAGCCGCCGGTGGCGCCCACCGCCAGCGCATGCACGCCCGGCGACACGCCCACGACCCCCAGTTGCGCCAGCGCCAGCAAGGTCAGCCCGATCGGAACCCAGGCGTAGGCCGCGTGAAGCACCCACAGGATCGGGCGCTGGCGCGTGACCCTCGGTTGCCAGTTCCACAGGCGGCGCACGTGAAGGGCGGCGGCCAGGCCCAGCGCGGCCGCAGGCAGCGGCCCGGGCGGTGCGAACACCCAAGCGGCCAGCCCGACCGCGGTCAGCGCCAAGGTGGCCTGCTCCCAGCGAGGCTCGGAGCGCAGCTTCAAACCGGGTGTGGCGCTGGCGGTGAACGCGGGGATGACCCGGCCCGCGATCACGCTCTCGATCATCACGATCAGGCCCAGGCCGGCGTGCAGCGCTGCCATCGGCGCAATGTTCACGATGCCCAGTGATCCAAGGTGGAAGGCCGCGTTCGCCGTGGCGAGCAACAGCAGGATCAACGGCAACGGCAGGTTGCGGCGGTTGCCCGCGCGCAGCAGCACCGTGCCAAGCATTGCGGCGACGAGCGGCAGCAGCAGAACGTCGAGCGCCGCGTGCAGCGCAGGGGGGCCCACCAGCGCGGTCACGCGCGCGCCCAGCCACAGCAGCGCGAGTGCGCCGAGCGTGGCGCCGCGCGGCGTGGCCAGGCCGGTCCAGGCCTTGCCGGCCGTCAACAGGAAGCCGACGATCACCGCCGCTGCAAACCCGAACAGCATCTCGTGCGCGTGCCACAACTGCGCAGGCATGGACGCCGGAGCGCTGAGCTTTCCGAGAACCATCGCCACCCAGAGCGGAATCGACAGCGCCGCCACAGCGGCCGCGCCCAGGTAGAACGGCCGGAACCCGAGCCGCAGCAGGGGAATGCCTGGGGCCGGGGCAGCAGCGGCGCCAGCCCCTGGGGCGGCAGCGAGGATCGGGGGAAGCGGCATGGTCGGATGGTTCTTGAAGATGTACAGAGAATGCAGCTTATCGCGGGTCGCCACGTAAAGCAATACACTGCCTGCATCTTTAAGGCTACGCTGAACAAGTCCCGCACCCCGGCGCGCGAATTGCATGCTTGACCTTCGAGAACACGGAGGCCGACGATGAAGCAACAGACCCTTGCCGCAGCTGCCGACCAAGGCGCCGGATTCGAGCAGTACCGCCGAGC
>JANMYQ010000002.1:0-9427 GCA_031382215.1 Methylibium sp. | reverse complement strand
CAAGCAGGCTTCTTCGCTGCCGAACCAGTCCAGAAATTCGTTCCAGTTGCCGGGGTAGTCTTTGCCGGCCTCCGGCGCTACGATATGGATATCCATCCAGTAATAGTAGCCGCACTGGAGCTAAGCGGATACCCCTTATATATTCACAGTGTGTCCAGCCTCAACCGCCCACCCCGCATCCCGATCCGCCCGCTCGCCGATCTGCCCCAGCCCGGGGCACTGAAAGGCCGCGGCACCGCCTGGGCCATCGAACACCGATTCACCTCACGCGCCACCGAAAGCTGGGACGACGGCTGGGGCACCTTGGAGCAGCAAGCCAGTGAGGAACGCCTGCCGCCGGCCACGCAGATCATCGAAGAGCGGGTCAAGTCCATCCTGTCCAGTAACGACTCGCCCGACATCAACTTCGACCTGTCGATCAACCCGTACCGCGGCTGCGAGCACGGCTGCGTCTACTGCTTTGCCAGGCCGACGCACAGTTACCTGAACCTGTCGCCGGGGCTCGACTTCGAGACCCGCATCATCGCCAAGGTCAACGCCGCCGAGCGTCTGCGCGAAGCCTTTGCCGCGCGCGCCTACGAGCCGCTGCTGCTCAACATCGGCTCGGCGACCGACGCCTACCAGCCGGTCGAACGCAAGCTCGGCATCACGCGCGCGGTGATGGAAGTGATGGCCGAATGCCGCCACCCGTTTTCGCTCGTCACCAAATCGTCCGGCGTCGAACGCGACCTCGACCTGATCGCGCCGATGGCGGCGCAGAACCTGGCTGCGGTCTACGTCTCGGTCACGTCGCTCGACTCGGAGCTCTCGCGCATTCTGGAGCCGCGAGCGGCCGCGCCGCAGCGAAGGCTGAAGACCATCGAGGCGCTCGCCAAGGCCGGTGTGCCGGTGGGCGTGAGCGTGTCGCCGATCATCCCGTTCATCAACGAGCCCGAGCTTGAGCGCGTTCTCGAAGCCGCTGCCGGCGCTGGCGCCACCAGCGCCTTCAGCGTGGTGCTGCGCCTGCCCTGGGAAGTGAACCCGCTGTTCCAGCAGTGGCTGGACCAGCACTTCCCCGAACGCGCCGCGCGCGTGATGGCACGCGTGCGCGAAATGCGCGGCGGGCGCGACAACGACGCGCGCTTCGGCTCGCGCATGCGCGGCGAAGGCGTCTGGGCCGAGTTGTTGCGCCAGCGTTTCGACAAGGCCACGGCGCGGCTGGGGCTGAACCGCGAGCGGGTGGAACTGGACCTGACGCAGTTTCGCAAGCCGCTGCGGCCGGCGCCCAACGGTCAGCGCGATCTGTTCGGTTAGAGCGCGAGAGCGAAGGGCGAGCGGCGTCGCTGGGCCGGAAGCGGGCCCTTTCGTGGCCCTTTGGGGATCGACCAGCGAAGCGATCGGCGAAGGAGCGGGCTCGATGCCCGCGACTGAGATCCCGCCAGCCCGCACCGCTACTTGAAGATCCCCTTGACCCGATCCGTCCACGACATCGCATTCGGCGAATGCCGGTCGCCCGACTTCTTGAACGACTCGTCCAGCTCCTTCAGCAGCTTGCGCTGGTGCTCGGTCAGCTTGATCGGCGTTTCTACGCTGACGTGGCAGTACAGGTCGCCGGGGTAGCTGGAGCGCACGCCGCGGATGCCCTTGCCACGCAGGCGGAAGGTCTTGCCGTGTTGCGTGCCTTCGGGCAATTCGATCTCGGCGTTGCCGCCCAGCGTCGGTACCTCGATGCCGCCGCCCAGCGCCGCGGTCGTCAGGCCCACCGGCACGGTGCAGTGCAGGTCGTCGCCGTCGCGCTCGAAGACCTCGTGCTGCTTGATGCGGATCTCGATGTACAGGTCGCCCGGCGGCCCGCCGTTGGTGCCCGGCTCGCCGTTGCCGCTGCTGCGAATGCGCATGCCTTCGTTGATGCCGGCAGGGATCTTCACCTCCAGCGTCTTGTTCTTCTTGATCTTGCCCTGGCCGTTGCAGGTGGTGCACGGGTCGGCAATGATCTTGCCGCTGCCGTGGCAATGCGGGCAGGCCTGCTGAATACTGAAAAAGCCTTGCCGCATGTGCACCGTGCCGGCGCCGTTGCAGGTGCCGCAGGTCTTGGCGCTGGTGCCGGCCTTGGCGCCAGTGCCGTGGCAGGTTTCACAGCTTTCGTACGACGGGATGCGGATCTGCGAGTCCTTGCCGCCCGCGGCTTCTTCGAGCGTGATCTCCATCGCGTAGTTCAAGTCGGCGCCGCGGAACACCTGCTGCCCGCCGGGGCCGCGCCGCTGGCCGCCCTGGCCGCCGAAGATGTCGCCGAAGATGTCGCCAAAGGCCTCGGCGAAACCGCCAAAACCTTCGGTGCCCGGGCCGCCGCGCGCACCACCCATGTTGGGGTCGACGCCGGCATGGCCGAACTGGTCGTAGGCGGCGCGCTTCGGCGCGTCCGACAGCATCTCGTAGGCCTCCTTGGCCTCCTTGAACTTCTCTTCGGACTTCTTCGCCCCGTCGCCCTGGTTGCGGTCGGGGTGGTGCTTCATGGCCAGCTTGCGGTAGGCCTTCTTGATGTCTTCTTCGGTCGCGTTTTTCGCCACGCCGAGAATTTCGTAGTAATCGCGCTTTGCCATCGGCTCACCTGCTCATCGAATCCTGAAACCCTGAAACGAGTACGCCGCGCCGAGCCGCAGACCTGTGTCTGCACGCTCCAACGCGGCGGAGACCACCGGGCCCGGCCCGGTGACCTGCAAACTCACTTCTTGTCCTTCACTTCCTTGAACTCGGCGTCGACGACGTTGTCGTCATCCGCCTTCGAGGACGCGCCCTGCGGCGCCTCACCGCCCGGCGCACCCGCCGCAGAACCCGTCGCAGAAGCGGCCGCCGCAGCCTGCGCCGCCTGGCTGTCGGCGTAGACCTTCTCGCCCAGCTTCTGGCTCGCGGCCATCAGCGCTTCGGTCTTGGCGTCGATGTCGGCCTTGTCTTCGCCCTTGAGCGACTCTTCGGCGTCCTTCAGCGCGGCTTCGATCTTTTCCTTCTCGGGCGCGTCGAGCTTGTCGCCGTGTTCGGCCAGGCTCTTCTTCACGCTGTGCACCATCGCGTCAGCCGAGTTGCGGGCCTGGATCAGTTCGAGTTTCTTCTTGTCCTCGGCGGCGTTGAGTTCAGCGTCTTTCACCATCGCCTGGATCTCGTCTTCGCTCAGGCCCGAGTTGGCCTTGATGGTGATCTTGTTTTCCTTGCCGGTGCCCTTGTCCTTGGCGCCGACGTGCAGGATGCCGTTGGCGTCGATGTCGAAGCTCACCTCGATCTGCGGCGTGCCGCGCGGCGACGGCGGAATGCCTTCGAGGTTGAACTCGCCCAGGCTCTTGTTGCCCGAGGCCATCTCGCGTTCGCCCTGGTAGACCTTGATTGTCACGGCCGGCTGGTTGTCGTCGGCGGTGCTGAAGGTCTGAGCGAACTTGGTCGGGATGGTCGTGTTCTTCTTGATCATCTTGGTCATCACGCCGCCGAGCGTTTCAATGCCCAAGGAGAGCGGCGTCACGTCGAGCAGCAGCACGTCCTTGCGGTCGCCGGCCAGCACCTGGCCTTGGATGGCGGCGCCCACCGCCACCGCTTCGTCGGGGTTCACGTCCTTGCGCGGCTCCTTGCCGAAGAACTCCTTGACCTTCTCCTGCACCTTGGGCATGCGCGTCATGCCGCCGACCAGGATCACGTCGTCGATCGCGCTGACGGCGATGCCCGAGTCCTTGATGGCGGTGCGGCACGGCGCCATCGTGCGCTCGATCAATTCATCGACCAGCGCTTCGAGCTTGGCGCGCGAAAGTTTGATGTTCAGGTGCTTCGGGCCCGAGGCATCGGCCGTCACGTAGGGCAGGTTGATGTCGGTCTGCGCGCCGTTCGACAGTTCGATCTTGGCCTTCTCGGCGGCTTCTTTCAGGCGCTGCAGTGCGAGCACGTCCTTGCCCAGATCGACGCCCTGGTCCTTCTTGAACTCGGCAATGATGTAGTCGATGATGCGCTGGTCGAAGTCTTCGCCGCCCAGGAAGGTGTCGCCGTTGGTCGACAGCACTTCGAACTGCATCTCGCCGTCCACGTCGGCGATCTCGATGATCGAGATGTCGAAGGTGCCGCCGCCCAGGTCATAGACGGCAATCTTGCGGTCGCCCTTGCCGTGTTTGTCGAGGCCGAAGGCCAGCGCCGCGGCGGTCGGCTCGTTGATGATGCGCTTGACGTCCAGGCCGGCAATGCGGCCGGCGTCTTTGGTGGCCTGGCGCTGCGCGTCGTTGAAGTACGCGGGCACGGTGATCACGGCCTCGGTCACTTCTTCGCCCAGGTAGTCCTCGGCGGTCTTCTTCATCTTGCGCAGCACTTCGGCGCTGACCTGCTGGGGCGCGAGCTTCTTGCCGCGCACTTCCACCCAGGCGTCGCCGTTGTCGGCAGCGGCAATTTTGTAGGGCATCAGGTCGATGTCCTTCTGCACTTCCTTCTCGGTGAACTTGCGGCCGATCAGGCGCTTCACCGCATAGAGCGTGTTCTTCGGGTTGGTGACGGCCTGGCGCTTGGCCGAAGCGCCGACGAGGATCTCGCCGTCCTCCTGGTACGCAATGATCGACGGCGTGGTGCGCGCACCCTCGCTGTTCTCGATCACCTTGGTGGTGTTGCCTTCCATGATCGCCACGCACGAGTTGGTGGTGCCGAGGTCGATGCCGATGATTTTTGCCATGTCGTGTGCTCCTGAAAGCTGGAATTCGGTTGTCTTGGAGTTGTGGATAACTTGTGGGTTTTCAAGAACCCATCAACGTGGAAGATCAGCGCGGCGCGGCAACAGTGATCAGCGCCGAACGCAGCACACGGTCGGAAATCATGTAGCCCTTCTGCAGCACGGCGACCACGGTGTTCGGGTCTTGTTCGGCTGGCACCACGCTGATGGCCTGGTGCTGGTGCGGGTCGAACTTGGTGCCCGGAGCGGGGTTGATCTCGAGCACCTTGTTGCGCTCCAGCGCCGCGGTGAGCTGGCGCAAGGTGGCGTGTACGCCTTCGAGCAACTGCTCGGGTGTGGCCGACTGGATCGCGATAGCCGCTTCCAGGCTGTCCTTCACCGGCAGCAGGCTTTCGGCGAAACCTTCCACCGCGTACTTGCGGGCCTTCGAGATTTCGTCTTCGGCGCGGCGGCGCGTGTTTTCGGCCTCGGCCTTGGCGCGCAGGAAAGCGTCGGACACGTCGGCGTGTTTGGCTTCGAGTTCGGCCAGCCGGGTCGCCAGGCTCAGGTCCATGGGCTGGGGCTCGGCGCTGGGGGCCAGGCCGGCCGGTTCGGCGAGATCAGCCAGGTCGGCGAGCTCGGGATTGGGGGGTGTGGATTCGGTGTTTGACATCGGTGAAAAGTCCTCCGCAGCCGTCGATGTGAAGGCATTGCCCTCAGATTCAAGAGGGGATTGGTTGGCTTGTGGCTGCCTGTTGACGTGGCCGCCTGTTGACCGTGCGCCGGCCCGGCGCTCACTCCTCGGCCGTCGCGCTCCAGCGGTTCCAGTCGGCCAATTGGCGCCGGTCGCGTTTGGTCGGCCGGCCCTGCTCGATGCTCAGCGCCGGTTCGGGACTCGAACGTCGTTGAGCCGCGATCTTCAGGCGCTGCGCCACGCTCTCGGCGGTTTCTTCGTACATCGCCTGTGCTACCGGCGCCGGGCCGCGCTGGGCGTTCAGCGCCTTGATGGCCACGGTGCGGTGCACCTCGCCCTGGCGCAGGCTGACCAGGTCGCCGACGCGCAGTTCTTTCGATGCCTTGGCGGACTGGCCGTTGACGTCGACCCGGCCCTTGCCGATCTCGTCGCCCGCCAGCCCGCGGGTCTTGAAGAAGCGCGCCGCCCAGAGCCATTTGTCCAGTCGCACCCGTTCGCCGGGCACGCCTTCTTTGGGCATCTTGTCGTTCGGAATCGGTTTGCTCATCGGGCCGTCATTGTGGCGGGAGATTTTGGGCCAGCCGCAAGCGCACGTTCGCGTCCAGGCCGGTGATTCGCCCATTTTCCTCACGGTTGTCGAGCGCAATCGCGCCGCCCAGGGTCTGCACGATCTCGTGGCAGATGGCCAGGCCCAGGCCCGAGCCGCTGTGCGGGTCTCCCATGCCGCTGGCGAAGGGCTGGAACAGGCGCTCGCGCTGTGCGATGCCCAGCCCGGGGCCGCTGTCGGCGATCGACAAGTGGGCCCAGGGCAACTCGTGGTCCAGGTTCACCGCAAGGTTCACGGCAAGTCGCGAGCCCGCCGGCGTCTGCTTGATGGCGTTGTGCAGCAGGTTGCGCGTGAGCTCGCGCAGCGCCCACTCGTGTGCGCGCACCGGCGAGGGTACGGTGGCGATCGAGAAGTCGAGCCGCTGGGCGGCGATCAACGCCGACAGGTCCAGCGCTACCGCGCGCACGATGGCGGCCCAGTCGAGCACGGTCGCGTCGCTCTGCTGGCGCAGTTGTTCGACCTTGGCCAGCGCCAGCATCTGGTTGGCCAGTTCGGTGGCGCGTTCCACGGTGTGGCTGATCTCGGCCAGCGCCTGCGCCGGCTCCACGTCTCCGCGCTGGGCCGATTGCAGTTGCGTCTTCAGCACCGCCAGCGGCGTGCGCAACTGGTGCGAGGTGTCGCGCACGAAACGTTTCTGGTGTTCGAGCAAATGGGCCAGGCGCGCCATCACGTGGTTGGTGGCATGCACCAGCGGCTGCAATTCGCGCGGCGCGTCGGCGGCGGCGATCGGGCGCAGGTCGTTCTCGTCGCGCGCGGTCAGGCGTTCGCTCAGCTCGCGCACCGGCCGCGTGGCGCGCTGCACCACCACGAACACGAGTGCGGCAATCACCCCCACCAGCGCGGCCTGGCGCCACAAGGTGTCGATCAGGATCTGGCGCGCCAGCGTCTGGCGCAGCTCCAGCGTTTCGGCCACCTGGATGGTGGCCATGCCTTGGCCGCCCACCCCGGCCACCGGCTGCAGCAGCACGGCCACGCGCACCGGCTGGCCGCGGTACTCGTCGTTGTAGAAGTCGACCAGCGCGGCGTACAGGCCCTTGACCGGCAGCTTGCCGCGCCACGCCGGCAGGTCTTCGAAGCCTGAACTCATCTCGCCCTTGAAGCCGGTGACCTTGTAGAACATGCGGCTGCGGTTGTCGGCCTCGAACGGCTCGAGCGCTGAATAGAGCACGGTGGCCTTGAGTTGCGCGTCTGCGCCGGTGCCGGTCACTTCCAGCAGTTCGCCGATCGACTTGGCCGAGGCCAGCAAAGTGCGGTCGTAAGCCGTGTCGGCGGCCTGCAATGCCTGGCGGTACAGGCTCACGGTGTTGATCACGATGAACACGCCCATCGGCAGCAGGATGCCGAGCAGCAGGAAGCTGCGCAGTGACAGGCTGCGCAATGACAACTTGCGAAAGGACAGGCCCCTCATGCTTCTGTTCCTGCGCCGGCCTTCAGCAGGTAGCCCAGGCCGCGCAAGGTCACCAGTTGCGCGCCGGTGTGCACCAGCTTCTTGCGCAGCCGGTAAGCCACGACCTCGATCGCTTCGGCCTGCACCTGCAGCTCGCCTGGGAACACGGCTTCGAGCAGGCGCTCGCGCGCGACTGCGTGGCCCGGCCGGGCCAGCAGGCTGCGCAGCAGCGCCAGCTCGCGCGGCGCCAACTCCATGACCTGGCCGTTGAAGTAGACCGCGCCGCTGGCGCTTTCGCAGCGCATGCCGCAGAACTCGGGTGCTGCGGCGTCGGCACGAAAGTCCTCGCCCGCAGGCGCCGCCGAGCGCCGCACCAGCGCGCGCACGCGTGCTTCCAACTCATCGAGGTCGAAGGGTTTGGGCAGGTAGTCGTCAGCGCCGGTGTTCAGGCCCAGGATGCGGTCGCCCACGGTGCCGCGCGCGGTCAGGATCAGCACCGGCGTGCGCAGCCCCGCGGCGCGCGCGCGGGCCAGCACCTCCAGGCCATCGATGCCGGGCAGGCTCAGGTCGAGCAGCACCACGTCTGGCACGCTGGCGTGCCAGCGGTCGAGCGCGCGCAGGCCGTCGTCACAGGTCACGATCTGCATGCCGCGGCGCTCGAAGCTGCGCTGCAGCGTGGTGCGCATGGCCGGGTTGTCTTCGATCAGGAGAAGCTTCATGCGAACGCGGAGGGGCGGATGATGACGGCGCCGGGCGCCGCTCCGCATTGTCGTGTCCCGCCGCCGCAGTCTCGGGAGCGAGAGCGCCTCAGCCGACGCCCAGCCGACGCTCAGCCGGCGGCCGAGAGCGCCTGCATCAAGCGCACCAGCTCGGCGCCGGGCGGCATGTCGACGGTGCGAAAGGCCAGCCGGCCCGCGCGGTCGAAAAGATAAGCCTGGGCGGTATGCCGGTCGGCACCGACGGCGCGGCCGCGCAGAAAGTCGAGCAGCGGGTCCACGTCGCGCACCGCCGGCGCCGCCGCTGCCCAGCGCGCCGGCTCGGCGCCAAAGCGGCCGAGCCAGCGTGCCAGCGCGGGCGCGTCGTCGCTCAGCGGGTCGATCGAGATCGACAGCAGGCGCAAGTGTTTGTCGGCCGGTGCCAGGCGCGCTTGCGCGTCGGCAAAGATGGCACCCTGGATCGGGCAGGTGGCGCTGCAGCCGGTAAACATGAGCTGCACCGCGGTGACGCGGGACTTGAGCAGCTCGTGCAACAACGCGGGCTTGCCGTCGCCCAGGGTCAGGCGCAGCCTGGCGGGCAGCGTGCGGGGCTCCACCGGGCCGGCCGATGCGTGCGCCGGCGCCAGCGTGTGCCGCCCGGCGGCCAAGGCCAGTGCGCCCGCCGCCAGCAGGCGGCGCCGTGCCAGCAGTACGGCGTCGGGTGCGCTGGTCTTCATCGCCCCGGCTGGGTCAGGTAGACCCACAGTGCTTTGCAGTCGGCAGCGCTCAGTTCGTAGCGGGGCATGCTGGCGGGGATGATGATGTAGGCCGGGTCGATGCCGGTGGCGAGCAGTTTGCACAGCGCCGCTTCATCGTAGCGCGACGCCGGGCCTCCGCGGCGGCGGGTGTCCTGCAGCAGCAGCTTCGGAGTCAGGGCCGGGCCGAAGGACTGCGTCGATGCGCTGGCCGCCGGTGCGGTCGATGCGGCCGCTCCGGTCGGTGCGGTGGATGCGGTCGATCCGGCCGAAGGCAGCGCCGTGCCGGCCGCATGGCAGTTCACGCAGCGGCTGGCCTGCAGCGGCAGCGCGGTGGTGTGGCCGGAGACCTTGCCGATCAAGGGCAGCTCGCCGTTGAACAGCCGCCGGCCGCGCTCGGTGTCTGCCGGTTGCGCGGCGGCGCAGAGCGCCCAGCCCAGCCCGGCGGCGAGCAGCAGCCCGCGACCCGCTGCGACGATCGGTGCCGGCAGCGCGCTCAATTGGTGAACAGGCTTGCCGCCGGAATTGCCACATACGACGAGGTCCCCGGCGCTAGCCAGCGCAACTGCATCACCGCGCTGCCGCCCTTCTCGTAGTACTCGAGCCGGATGGCGTAGCGCTGCCCTGCCGTCAGCGTGATGGTG
>JANMYQ010000178.1:0-2281 GCA_031382215.1 Methylibium sp. | reverse complement strand
AAAAAATACGCCTCAGAAAATTTCACTCACGCGCCTAGAACTACATCTACTTTCGTGCGTCCGATATACCTCTAATGCCAATTTTATTGTTTAAAAACAACTTCTCCTTACCAGAGGTCTAAATACCTGTGATAGGGGTTGCAATTTTTTACTGTGTTTGTTACAACATTACCTATAAGAAAAATGTATGATCAATAATTTTGTTAGCCACAACGATGATGAAGAAGTAGAAGAGCCTGATGAGATGAGTGATGATGAAGCGACCTTGGCTGATGATTTACTTGATGAGGTTGTAGGGGCTGAGGTTGAAGAGGATGATGCGCTCGAAGGATTTGCGCGAGAAAGCGCCGTCGCCCACCGACAGCGCTTCGTCGATGACGAGGATATCGGGGTCGACGCTGGTGGCCATCGAAAATGCCAGCCGCATGAACATGCCGCTGGAGTAGCTGCGCACCGGCTGGTCGATATATTCGCCGATGCCGGCGAAGTCGATGATGCCGGGCAGCCGCTGTTCGACCTGGCTCGTCGACAGGCCCAGCAGCGGCCCGTTCAAACGCACGTTCTCGCGCCCGGTGAGTTCGGGGTTGAAGCCCGCGCCGAGTTCGAGCAGCGCCGCCACGCGTCCGCGCACGATGCGCTCGCCGCTGCTGGGTTGCAGCACGCCGCAAACCACCTGGAGCAGCGTCGATTTGCCGGCGCCGTTGCGGCCGACGATGCCCACCACCTCGCCGCGGCGGATGCGCAGGTCGACGCCGTGCAGCGCATGGTGCTGCCGGCCGCGGCCGGGCTGCCCGCTGAGCTGGTTCCACAAGCGGTGCCAGGGGCGCGGCTCGAGCGAATAGCTTTTCGAGACACGCTGAAGGTCGATGACGACGTCGTCCGGGTGCGCCGTCATACCAGGTCCGGGAAGCCGGGTCGCAAGCGTCCGAATATCCAGCGCGCGGCGAACAAGGCAAGCATCAGCCCGGCCATCTGCAGCAACCCCATCGTCCAGTTGAACGGCTCGCCGAACCAGGCCGCGCGAACCAGTTCGATCGGCGCCGAGATCGGGTTCAAAGCGAGCAGCGCCTGCAGCGCCGCGGGTGCGGCATCCGTTGGGTAGAACACCGGCGAGAGAAACATCAACCCCGTCATCGATACCGGCACCACATGCTGCAGGTCGCGCAAATAGCAACCCAATGCCGCCAGCGCCACGGCCAGCGTAAATTGCAGCGCCAGGATCCACACCCAGGCCAGCGGCAGCCACAGCCACGACCAGCTCGAGCCCTCGCCGAACAGCACCAGCAGCACCGCCAGCAGCGCCACCTGCAGCAGCGAGTGCACCGCCACCTGCATCAGCAGTGCCACGCACAGCAGTTCGAGCGGAAAGACGACGCGCTTGACGAGGTTGGCGTTGTCCTGCATCAACCGCGTGGCGCGGGTGGCGACTTCGGCCACCGCGGTAAAAACCATCAGGCCGGCGAAGAGCCGCGTCACATAACCGAAGCCGTCGGCGCTGCTGCTGCCCCAGCGCGCCTGGAAAACGCCGCGAAAGACCAGCGCGTAGATCACCACCATCGCCAGCGGCGCAAGCAGCGCCCACAACACGCCGACCAGGCTGCCGCGGTAGCGCGCGAGCACGTCGCGCTTGGCCAACGGCCAGGCCAGGGACAGGCTGGAGGGCAGTTCGCGCATGGCCCGCGGCGCTATTGGGTCTGGCGCGCGATGACGATCTTCACTTCGTTCACCGGCAGGTTGGGAAATGCCTCGCTGAATTTGGTCGTGGGAACAATCCTGATTTCGTCGACGACGCCCTGGCCCTGCACCACCTTGCCGAAAACGGCATAGCCGGCGGGGTTCTGGGCACTGCCGAAGTCCAGCGCCGGGTTGTCGGCCACGTTGATGAAGAACTGCGAGTTGGCCGAATCCGGGTCGGCCGTGCGCGCCATGGCGATCGTGCCGCGCAGGTTCTTCAGCCCGTTGCTCGCCTCGTTCTTGATCGCCGCGCCGGTGGGTGGCTTGGCGGCAGGGCCGGTGCTGAAGCCGCCGGCCTGGACCACGAAGTTGTCGATCACACGATGGAAGATCACGTTGGTGTAGAAGCCGGCGTTGACGTAGGCCAGGAAGTTGGCCACGGTGGCCGGAGCGCGGCCACTGTCGAGCGTGATGACGATGTCGCCGTTGACGCCAGCCCCGTTGCTCAGGCTCATCGTCACCTGCGGCGCTGCGGTGCCGTTGGCAGGCGCGGGGTTGCCAGTGGCGCACGAGGCAGCGGCCGGTGGCGGCGGTGGTGGCGCCGACG
>JANMYQ010000187.1:0-17967 GCA_031382215.1 Methylibium sp. | reverse complement strand
TCACGTAGAACAGCGCGAACATCGGCGTCAGCGCCGGCACGTGCCAGGGCGGGGCGCCGGACAATCGGAGCAACGCAATCGCGGCAGCCAGCAAGGCGTTGTCGGCCAGCGAGCTGAAGAACTGCGCCGCCATGATGGTGTGAAAGCCTCTTTTCATGCGCGCGACATTTCAACCATCAGCTCGTCCGTCTCAGCTCAAGGGGCTGCAGGTGCCCCCCCTGCGGCGGCGGTTATAGCACGCGCTCACTTTGCGTTGATCCGCGCCGACCCCCCACTTCATGGGGCTGGCAGAATCAAAGCATGCCGCGTCCGATCGAAGCGTTGATCCACACCGATGCTCTGGCGCACAACCTCGCACGTGCGTGCCGCGCGGCGCCGGAAGCCAAGGTCTGGGCCGTTGTCAAGGCCAACGCTTACGGCCACGGCATCGAACGTGCGTATGCGGGCCTGCAGGGTGCCGATGGTTTTGCATTGCTCGACCTGGCCGAAGCCGAAAGAGTGCGTGCGCTCGGCTGGCGCGGCCCCATCCTGCTGCTCGAAGGCTGTTTCGAGATGCGCGACCTGGAGATGTGCTCGCGCCTGAACCTGTGGCACACCGTGCACCACGAAGCGCAGATCGACCTGCTCGCCGCGCACAAGACGCACACGCCGCACCAGGTATTCCTGAAGATGAACAGCGGCATGAACCGGCTCGGCTTCCAGCCCTCGGCCTACCGCTCGGCGTGGTTGCGGCTGAGCGGCTTGACGCAGGTCGACGGCATCGCCCTGATGACGCACTTTGCCGACGCCGACGGCGTAAGCGGCGTGGCCGACGCCGTGGCCTTGTTCGAGACCACCACGCGCGAACTGCCCGGCGAACGCACGCTGAGCAACAGCGCGGCGACCTTGCGTTTTGCCGCCGACCTGCCCGAAGTACGCGCCGACTGGGTGCGCCCCGGCATCATGGTGTACGGCTCGTCGCCCGACTTCCCCGCCCACGGCGCGACCGACTGGGGCCTGCAGCCGACGATGACCTTGCGCGCCCGCATCATCGCGCTGCGCGAGTTGCAGCGCGGCGACAGCGTCGGCTACGGCCGCGCCTTCAGTGCCACCGAGGCGATGCGCATCGGCGTGGTCGCCTGCGGTTATGCCGACGGCTACCCGCGTGTGGCGCCCACCGGCACGCCGGTGCTCGTCAACGGGCAGCGCACACGGCTGGTGGGGCGGGTGTCGATGGACATGGTGACGGTGGACCTGAGTCAGTTGCCTGACGCCGGCCTGGGCAGCGAGGTGACACTGTGGGGCCAGGGGCCGGGTGGCAGCGTGCTGTCCATCGACGAGGTGGCGCAAGCTGCCGGCACGGTGGGCTACGAGCTGATGTGCGCGCTGGCACCGCGCGTGCCGACGGTTGTGGCCTGAAGACCGGGTGAACGAGCCCGCGATGCCCGCCGTCGCACCAACTTCCGCGCCGGCATTGGCGATTGCCGAAGACGAAGTCGAGTTCAGCGCGATCCGCGCGCAGGGTGCGGGCGGCCAGAACGTCAACAAGGTGTCGAGCGCGGTGCATCTGCGCTTCGACATCAAGGCCTCGTCGCTGCCCGAAAACGTGAAGCAGCGCCTGCTGGCCCTGCGCGACCAGCGCATCACGGCCGACGGCGTGGTGGTCATCAAGGCGCAGCGCACGCGCAGCCAGGACATGAACCGCGCCGACGCGCTGGCGCGATTGCAGGAACTGGTGAACAGCGTGGCCACACCGCCGCGCGCGCGACGCGCGACCAAGCCGACCTACGGCTCAAAGCAGCGCAGGTTGGAGGGCAAGAGCATCCGTTCGCAGGTCAAGGCCTCGCGGGGCAAGGTCACCGACTGAAGGCAACGCTGAAGCCTGTTTGCGCGGGCCTTCACAATCGCCCCATGGCCAAAGAGAAGTCGATCTACACCTGCAGCGAGTGCGGCGGCAGCAACCCCAAGTGGCTCGGCAAATGCCCGCACTGCGGGGCCTGGAACACGCTGGTCGAAGCGGTCGCCGAGGGAGTGTCGAAGCACCGCTTCCAGCCGCTGGCCAAGACGCTGCCGGTCGTCACCCTGTCGGAGATCGAAGCGAGCGACGTCGATCGCCAGCCCACCGGCATCGACGAACTCGACCGTGTGCTGGGCGGCGGCATCGTGGCCGGCGGCGTGGTGCTGATCGGCGGCGACCCGGGCATCGGCAAGAGCACCTTGCTGCTGCAGGCGCTCGATGTGCTGTCGCGCCGCATGAAGGCGCTGTACGTGACCGGCGAAGAAAGTGGCGCCCAGGTGGCGCTGCGTTCGCGCCGCTTGGGGCTCGACGGGTCGCAGGTGCGCGTGCTGGCCGAGATCCAGCTCGAACGCATCCTGGCCACCATCGACGCCGAGCAGCCCGACGTGTGCGTGATCGACTCGATCCAGACCGTCTACAGCGACCAGCTCACCTCCGCGCCGGGCTCGGTGGCGCAGGTGCGCGAATGCGCGGCGCAGCTCACGCGCACCGCCAAGAGCAGCGGCACCACGATCATCCTGGTCGGCCACGTGACCAAGGAGGGCGCGCTGGCCGGCCCGCGCGTGCTGGAGCACATCGTCGACACGGTGCTGTATTTCGAGGGCGACACGCACAGCAGCTTCCGCCTCGTGCGCGCGATCAAGAACCGCTTCGGCGCGGTCAACGAGATCGGCGTGTTCGCGATGACCGAGAAGGGCCTGAAGGGGGTGGCCAACCCGAGCGCGATCTTCCTGTCCACGCACGGCGACCCGGTGCCGGGCTCCTGCGTGCTGGTCACGCTCGAAGGCACGCGCCCGCTGCTGGTGGAAATTCAGGCGCTGGTCGACTCCGGCGGCGCTAGCCCGCGGCGCCTGAGCGTGGGCATCGACCGCGACCGGTTGGCGATGATGCTGGCGGTGCTGCACCGCCACGCCGGCATCGCCGCGTTCGACCAGGACGTGTTCGTCAACGCCGTCGGCGGCGTGCGCATCAGCGAGCCGGCGGCCGATCTGGCGGTGATGCTCGCGATCCAGGGCAGCCTGCGCGGCCGGCCGCTGCCGCGCGGCTTCTTCGCGTTCGGCGAGGTCGGGCTGGCCGGTGAGGTGCGCCCGGCGCCGCGCGGCCAGGAGCGGCTGAAGGAGGCTGCCAAGCTGGGCTTCAGCGTGGCGCTGGTGCCCAAGGCCAACGCGCCGCGCAAACCGATCGAGGGCCTGACGATCCACGCGGTGGACCGCATCGAAGAAGCCATCGCGCTGGCGCGCGGACTGTGAAACTGTGCTGTGAAACTGTGAACTGGGGATTGACAGTGAAGGGGGGGTTTGAAGTCCACTGGAGGCCTTGCAGATTGCGGGAATCACGCAGTCATTCGACCCTCTTCAACCCCTAACATCGCTGCATGAATCCATTTTTAGGCTGGACCCTGGCATTGGTGGCACTGGCCGTCGGCTGGGACGGTTATGGCTGGCCCGGTGTGGCAATGGCAGCCTCGGTGATCGTCTTCTGGCTGATCCTGCAGTTCAACCGCGCGGTGCGCGTGATGAAAAACGCCAACGAAACCCCGGTGGGCCACGTGGTCAGCGTGGTGATGCTCAACTCGAAGCTGAAAGCCGGCATGCCGATGATCCAGGTCGTCGCGCTGACGCGCAGCCTGGGCAAGAAGGTGGCCAACACCCCCGAGACCTACCTCTGGACCGATGCGGGCGGGCTGGAGCTGGTGGTCACCTTCGAAAGCGGCCGCTGCAAGAGCTGGGAGCTGAAGCGGCCGGTGCAGATGGAGGTTCGGCAGGCGGCGTGAGCGCCAATGCAAAAGGCCCGCGGGAGCGGGCCTTTGCAGGGCACGAGGCAGGTTCAGTCCTGCGGCCTGCGGCGACGCGCCACGAACCCGATCACGCCCAGGCCGGCCAGCATCAAGGCGTAGGTTTCGGGCTCCGGAATGGCTGCCACGGTCCCGCCGTACAACGCGGCATGCGACAAGTTTTGCGCAGCCCCTTGAGGGTTCGTAGACACGCCGAGCATGTTGAAGGCAACTTGCGTAATGCCCCCGTGCAGGTTGCCGTTGAACGCGTAGAGGCTGAAGTTGCCGCCTCCACCCACTGCGCCGCCGGGGTATTCCAAGGAGTCTTGGCCGCCGCCGTGCAGCCCGATGACGAAGTTGCCGAGCATCACGCCGGCGAAGGTCAGGACGCCGCTGCTGACCGTCGAGCTGGTGATCTCGTTCGCAAACGGACCGGCAACCAGGTCGCCGGTTTTCCCTTGATACGGCGCAGCAAAACCAAACTGGGTAGAAATGATGTTCGCAACGGCCGCGGTGGTGCTGTCGGAAAGATTGCCATCCCATGAACCGGTGCAGGCGATGTAGCTGCTCGTGCTCAGGTCGGCGAACGTCGCAACGACCGTGCCTGCGCCGCAAAGGGGCGCGGCGGCCAGGGCCGGCACGCTGAACAGGGCCGCGCACGAAATTGCACCGGCCACACACGTCTTCTTCAACAGGGTTTTCATCGTTTCCTCCTTTGAAGCCCACCAGTGGCGGGCGAAATAATTGGGACGATCTTCCCAGTTCCCCAAAGGTCGAGCAACGAACACCCCCCCCTCATCTGAGGGGGCAAAGGCCTTGTTGCCTCCATTTGCAGGGATTGGTTCCGGAAACACGGCTTTCCCGCAACACAGCGCCACTTGGAGCGCCAGCGGCCGGTGCAGTCGCCTTCCGATCGCGCCGGCATAAAATCCGCGTTTTCGCTCACGACCCGGAGTTCCGCATGTCAATGGCAGACCGCGACGGCAAGATCTGGATGGACGGCACGCTGGTGGACTGGCGTGACGCGAAGATCCATGTGTTGACCCACACGCTGCACTACGGCTGCGGCGCTTTCGAAGGCGTGCGGGCTTACAACACCGTCAACGGCACCGCGATCTTCCGGCTGCGCGAGCACACCGAGCGGCTCTTCAACAGCGCCAAGATCCTGCGCATGAAGATTCCCTTCACGCTGGAACAGGTGATGGACGCACAACGCGAGGTGGTGCGCGTGAACAAGCTCGAGAGTTGCTACCTGCGCCCGCTGACCTGGATCGGTGACCAGAAGCTCGGTGTCAGCCCCAAAGGCAACACCATCCACCTGATGATCGCGGCCTGGCCATGGGGCGCCTATCTGGGCGAAGAAGGCCTGAAGCGCGGCATCCGGGTGAAGATCTCGAGCTACACGCGCCACCACGTCAACATCACGATGACGCAGGCCAAGGCGGTGAGCAACTACACCAACTCGATCCTGGCCAACATGGAGGCCACCGACGACGGTTACGACGAGGCGATGTTGCTCGACGCGAACGGCTTCGTCAGCGAAGGCGCGGGCGAGAACCTGTTCGTCATCAAGAACGGCGTGGTCTACACACCCGACCTGTCGGCCGGCGCGTTGAACGGCATCACCCGCAACACGGTGTTCTCGATTTGCGCCGACCTGGGGCTCAAGGTGGTCGAGAAGCGCATCACGCGCGACGAGGTCTACATCTGCGACGAAGCCTTCTTCACCGGCACCGCCGCCGAGGTCACGCCGATCCGCGAACTCGACCGCATCGAACTCGGCTCGGGCTCGCGCGGGCCGCTGACCGAGAAGATCCAGAGCGCGTTCTTCGACATCGTCAACGGCCGCAACCCCAAGTACGCCGAGTGGCTGGCAAAGGTCTGACGTGAGCGCCCCCATGAGCGACCCCAAGGCAATCGTCGAAGTCACCGCCAAAGACGTGCAGGGCCACGGCGCGGTGTTCTGCCCGAACCCGAAGATGGCGCTGTGGAGCACCCACCCCAAGGTCTTCATCGACGTGGCCACCACCGGCGAAGGCAAGTGCCCGTACTGCGGAACGGTGTACCGGCTGAAGGCGGGCGAGGTGCTGAGCTCGCATTGAGCATGACTCGGGCCACGCCGTGGCGGTGATCCGCTCGCTGATCGTCGCCCCGCAGTGGATCGGCGACGCAGTGATGACCGAGCCGCTGCTGGCCCACCTGGCCGGGCGCGGCGAACGGCTGACTGTGGCGGCGTTGCCCTGGGTGGCGCCGGTGTACCGCGCGATGCCGCAGGTGGCCGACGTGATCGAACTGCCGTTCGCGCACGGCCGGCTCGACTGGGCCGAGCGGCGCCGCATCGCCACCGACATGCGCGGGCGCTTCGATGCGGCCTACGTGTTGCCCAACTCGATCAAGGCGGCGCTGATTCCCTGGCTGGCGCGCATTCCGCGCCGCGTCGGCTACCACGGTGAAGGGCGCTTCGTGCTGCTGAACCGGCGCCTGCCCAACCCGCCCGGTCGCCCGCCGATGGTCGCTCTCTACAGTGCACTGGCCGAAGAGGCCGACAGGAAGCGCGCACCGGCCGAATTGCGCCCACGCCTGAGCTTCAGCCCGCAAGTGCTGCAGGCCGCGACGCAAGCCGCCGGTGTACAGCCCGGCGCCTACTGGGTGTTCGCACCCGGCGCCGAATACGGCCCAGCCAAATGCTGGCCGGCCGAACACTATGCCGCGCTGGCGCGCAGCCTGCACGCCCGCCATGGCCAGCCGGTGCTGCTGCTCGGCTCGGGCAAGGAAGCGGCGCTGTGCGAGCAGATCGCGCAGGCCGCTCCCGGCGCCTGCACCGTGCTGGCCGGCAAGACGGCGCTCATCGACGCGATGGCGCTGATCGGCGCGGCGCGTGGCGTGGTCAGCAACGACTCCGGCCTGATGCATGTGGCGGCCGCTTTCGGCGTGCCACAGGCGGCCGTGTTCGGCTCCACCAGCCCGGAGCACACACCGCCGCTGAACCCGCGCGCCCGCGTGCTGTGGCTCAAGCACGAGTTGGCGCTGGACTGCTCGCCGTGCTTCGAGCGCAGCTGCCGCTTCGGCCACACACGCTGCCTCACCGAGGTGGAACCGCAGCGGGTGGAGCAGGCGCTGGAGCAAGCGCTGGGGCAGTCACTGCCCGCCTGAGGGCTGCGATTCGTGGCGTCGTTCCTTGTGATTCGGGCGCGGCGCGGTTAGAACCTGAGCCGATGACTGCGCCCACGGCCACCTCAGCCTCGGTCCGCCACTACGAGCGCGTGGTGCGCGACGCGCTGCGCGGCGCCGGCACCTCGGTGTGGGAATGGGACCTGGCGAGCGACCGTATCGCCGGCTTCGAAGATGGCCTTGCGCTGCTGGGTTATGCGCCGGGTGACATCGAGGCCACCCAGCAGGCCTGGGACCGAGTCATCCACCCCGACGATCTGGCCGCCAATCACGCCGAGTACCTGAGCCACGCACGCGGCGAGGCGGCAAGCTACGAGAGCGAATACCGCGCGCGCGCAAAAGACGGCACCTGGCACTGGATCTCCGAGCGCGGCCAGGTGCTCGAATGGACCGCAGAAGGCGTGCCGCGGCGCATGGTGGGCACGCTGAGCGTCATTGACGAGCGCAAGCGAGTCGAAGGCGCCGCTGGCGAGTTGCTCGACCGGCTGCAGCAGATTGCCCGCAGCACGCCCGGCGTGCTGTTTCAGTACCGCAGCACGCGTGACGGCGGGCAGTTCCTGTACGTCAGCGAACGTTGCACCGAGCTGCTCGGCCTGCCGCCGCATCGGCTGATGCATGACGGCGCGGCCTGGCACGACCTGATGGCGCCCGAGGACCGCAAGCGTGTGGCGCAGGACTCGGCCAACGCGGCGCGCAACGCCGAGCCGTGGCTGACCGAGTACCGCATCCAGCACCCCGAAACCGGCCTGCGCTGGCTGCGCGTGACCAGCACCTCGCGCGCGGAGGGCGAAAGCTCGACCTTGTGGCACGGCTACATTGAAGACATCACCGAAGCGCGCCAGCTCGAACAGATGCGCGAAGAGGCCGCCGCAGCGCGCGCCGCCAACCACGCCAAGACCGAGTTCCTGGCGCGCATGAGCCACGAATTGCGCACGCCGCTGAACGCGGTGTTGGGTTTTTCGCAGTTGATGGAGATGGACACCCGCGAGCCACTGACCGCGGAGCAGCGCCGCCGCGTCGGCTTCATCCGCGACGCCGGCACGCACCTGCTGGAGATGATCGGAGACCTGCTCGACCTGACGCGCATCGAGTCCGGCAAGCTGGCCCTGTCGCTGGCGCCGTTGGCGTTGGGGCCGCTGTTGCGCGAATGCCTGGAGATGCTGCGCCCTCAGGCTGATGCGGCCGGCGTGCGCCTGTTGCCGATGGCAGCCGACCTGGGCTTGCAGGTGCTGGCCGACGCCACGCGGCTGCGCCAGGTGCTGATCAACCTGGTGAGCAATGCCATCAAGTACAACCGCCGCGGCGGCACGGTTCAATTGAGCTTGCAGGCCGCCCCGGGCCGGGTGCTGCTGCAGGTGGCAGACACCGGCGTGGGCATTTCGCCAGCCGACCAGGCCCGGCTGTTCGAACCGTTCAACCGCCTTGCCCAGGTGCACAGCCGGATCGAGGGCACCGGCATCGGCCTGGCGGTGACCAAGCGGCTGGTCGAGCTGATGGCTGGCCAGATCGAGGTCAGCAGCGTGGTCGGCGCCGGATCGACCTTCAGCGTGAGCTTGCCCGACGCCGGGGCTGAGCCGGAAGATCGTGACGAACCGCCCAGCGTGGTCGGAGAGTCGCTCGGGGTGTCGATCAGAGCGTGAGTTTGCCGACGAACAGGATCGGGCCGGTCGGCGCACCGGTCGGCGAACCGCCGGTCGGCTCCAGGCTCACCGCCAGCGCGGCAGTGCCGTCGAGCAGCTTGCCGCGTTTGACCACGGTGGCGCCGGCCGCCGAGATCAGCCCCAGCGAACGTGGCGCGCCGGTGGGCGGAACGGCCCAGAGTTCGAGCGCGCGGTTGGCTTCCACGCTCACGTTGAGCAGAGGTTTGGTCACCAGCGCGCGCCCGTCACCGCTGATGCTGGCGATGAAAGAGGCCGGCACACCCGCCGCGTCGCCGGCCGAGGCCGCGTTCAGCACCACGATGACCGGCGGGCGCGACGGTTCGGGCACCGCCAGCAGCAGGCCGAGGCTGACGGCGGCCACGGTCGCAAAGGCCGACAGCCCGCGCCAGAACGCCAACTGGGCCCACCAGCGCGCCGGCGCTTCCTTGGCGGCTGACGCCCGCCCGCGCGTGACGCGCGCATCGATGCGCGCGTCGATGCGCTGCCACACCTCTGGCGGCGGCTGTACGGGCGGGATGCTGGCGGTCAACGGCATCAACTGTTCGTGCCACGCCTGCACGGCAGCACGCAGGTTGGCGTGAGCCGGCAGCAGCGCCTCGAAGCGGCGCCGGGCCGGGCCACGCAAGGTGCCGGTCACGTAGTCGGCAGCCAGGCGGTCGGCGAGGTCGGGGCGGCTGTAATCCATGTTAGTTCGCGCCCCCGGACGCCACATCCCGCTCGACAGCGCTTTGCAGGCACGACTTCAACGCCAGCAAACCACGCCGAACCCAGGACTTGACGGTGCCCAGCGGCTGGCGCAATTGTTCGGCCACCTCGGCGTGGCTCAGGCCGTCGTAGAACGCGAGTGCGACGCACTGGCGCTGTTGCGGGTTGAGCACCTGCATGCACTGGGCCAGCGCACGCGCTTCCGACGCCTGGCTGAGCAACTCCATCGGCCCCGCGGCATCGTCGGCAACGGTGTCGTGGAAGTCCTGCTCGTCGGGCGCATCACCGCCCGGGCCGCCACTTTCAGTCGACGCGAACGAGTGAATCTGCGGCTGGGTCTGCTGGCGGCGCAGGCTGTCGATGGCGCGGTTGCGGGCGATGCTGGTGAGCCAGGTCAGCGGCTGGCTCTGCGCCGCATCGAAACTCTGGGCGGCGCGCCAGACCTTGACGAACACCTCTTGCAGAATGTCTTCGGCCTGGGCGCGGTCGCGGTTGATGCGCAGCACCACCGCGAACAGGTGGCCGCTGGTGCGGTCGTAGAGGGTGGCGAACGCCGCGCGGTCCCCCAAGCCAGTGCGGGCCAGCAGGCGCGCCAGGTCGCGGCTGCGTTCGGTCCAGTCTTGCGCAGCGGTGGGGGTCATGAGGGGTGATACGCGGACCGGGGCGGTTTGGATGCACGAGCTGAGCACGAGCGACGCACGCACTTCGGGTGCGCGTCGGGTGCGCTTCGAGTGCACTTCGGGTGCGCTTCGTACAATCGGCGCCTATTCTGGCACCGCCCATGTCACAGCCTCACGAATTCGTCCTGACCCTGTCGTGCCGCGACACCACCGGCATCGTCTACGCCATCTCCGGCCTGCTTTACCAGGCCGGCTGCAACATCCTCGATTCCCAGCAGTTCGGCGACGTGGGCGGCAGCGACAGCACCGGCCTGTTCTTCATGCGCGTGCATTTCCAGGCCCCCGAGCACCTGGCCGAGCCGGCCGCGCTGGAAACGCTGTTCACTCACGCGAAGCGCCAGTTTGGCATGGACGCGCAGATCCACTCGCTGGCGCGCAAGCCGCGCCTGCTGCTGATGGTCAGCAAACACGGCCACTGCCTGAACGACCTGATGTTCCGCTGGCAGTCGGGGCAGCTGAGTGTCGACATCGCCGGCATCGTCTCCAACCACCCCGACTTTGCCGAACTGGCGGCCGGTTACGGCGTGCCGTTTCACCACCTGCCGCTGGCGGCCGGCGCGCCGGCCGAGGCCAAGCGCGCACAGGAGCAGCAGGTCGAGGCGCTGGTGCAGCGCGAGCAGATCGACCTGGTGGTGCTGGCGCGCTACATGCAGATCCTGAGCGCCGAGTTTTGCGCTTTCCTGAAGGGCCGCGCGATCAACATCCACCACAGTTTTTTGCCCAGCTTCAAGGGCGCCAAACCGTACTACCAGGCGCATGGCCGAGGTGTGAAGCTGATCGGCGCGACCGCGCACTATGTGACCGCCGAGCTCGACGAAGGGCCGATCATCGAGCAGGACGTGTCGCGCGTCGATCACTCGCTCAGCCCGGAAGACTTCACCGCGGTCGGCCGCGACGTGGAAAGCGTGGTGCTGGCGCGCGCGGTGCGCTGGCATGTGGAACACCGCGTGCTGCTGAACGGGCACAAGACCGTGGTGTTCAGCTGATCGCCTTCCCGCCCTTGCCCACGCAAGCCATGTCGCGCCCCAAACCGCCGCCGAGCGCCCCACCTTCGCCCGACGACGTCGAGCAGCAGTTCTACGACTCGCTGCAAAGCGGCGACATCGAAGCGCTGATGGCGGTGTGGGCCGATGACGACGACATCTTCTGCGTGCACCCGGGCGGGCCGCGCGTGGTCGGGCCGGCGGCCATCCGGGCGGCGTTCGAAGGCATCTTCAGCAACGGCAGCGTGAACGCACAGCCCGAGAAGGTGCGCCGCGTGCATGGCCCGGGCTGCGCGGTGCACAGCGTGCTCGAACACGTGCGCGTGTTGACCGAAGAAGGCATGCACTCGGCCTGGGTGATCGCCACCAACGTGTATGTGCAGACCGCGCGCGGCTGGCGCCTGACGGCCCACCACGCCAGCCCGGGCTCGCAGCGCGAGATGCAGGAGCTGATCGACGCTGGCTCGACGATCCACTGATGCCGCCGATGCAGCGTTACCGCGCGCCCGGCTGGCTGCCCGGCGGCCATGCGCAGACCATCTGGCCGGCGCTCTTCTCGACCCGCTTCGACGGCCCGCCCCCGGCCTACCGGCGCGAGCGCTGGGCCACGCCGGACGCCGACTTCGTCGACGTGGACTGGCTCGGCGAAGACGCCGCCGCACCGCTGCTGGTGTTGTTCCACGGGCTTGAAGGCACCTCCAGCAGCCACTATGCGCAAGCCTTCGCCAACGCGGCGCGCGCACAAGGCTGGCGCTACTGCGTACCGCACTTTCGCGGCTGCTCGGGTGAGCTGAACCTGGCGCCGCGCGCCTACCACTCGGGCGACTTCGAAGAGATCGGCTGGATGCTCGGCCGCGTGCGCGCGTTGCACCGGGGGCCGATCGTCGCGGTGGGCATTTCGCTCGGCGGCAATGCGCTGCTGCGCTGGGCCGAAGAGGCCGGCGCCACCGCCGCAGCGACCGCCCGCGCGGTCTGCGCCGTGTCGTCACCGATCGACCTGGCCGCCAGCGGGCAAAGCATCGGCCGGGGTCTCAACCGGCAGGTCTACACACGCATGTTCCTGCGCAGCATGAAGCCCAAGGCCCTGCGCAAGCTGGCGCAGCACCCAGGGCTGTTCGACCGCGCGCGCCTGGTCGCGGCACGCGACCTGTACGAATTCGACAACGTATTCACCGCGCCGCTGCACGGTTTTGCCGGCACCGACGACTACTGGCGGCGCGGCTCCGCCAAGCCGCACCTGCCGCTGATCCGCATTCCGGCACTGGTGCTGAACGCACGCAACGACCCGTTCGTGCCGGCCGACTCGCTGCCACACGCGCACGAGGTGGGCCCGCACGTCAGCTTGTGGCAACCCGCGCACGGCGGGCACGTGGGCTTCCCCGGCGGGCGCTGGCCTGGCCACCTGAAGACCCTGCCGGAGCAGGTGATGGGCTGGCTGGCGCAGCACATCTAGGTCACCATCGCAGGATGGACGAAATCGTCAGAGCGGCCCTCAAGAAGTGGCCCAACGTACCGCACTGTTACGGCTGGCTGGCGCTGGACGCGCGCGGCGACTGTACATGCGCGACGACCGCACGCAAGCGGCCGGGCCGTTCCCGCAGATCAAGGGCAGCCGCATCCTGCATGAGAAGCTGCGCGAATTCATCCAGCGCAATTACGCCAGCGATGCGAACGGCTGCTGGTTCTTCCAGAACGGCCCGCAACGCGTCTACGTCGAATTGGAAGCGGCGCCGTGGGTGTGGCGGCTGCACGCCCAGCCGTCCGGCCCGCCGCGCATCGAAAGCCACACCGGCCTGACCGCGACGCTGCAGGCCGCCAGCGTCGACGAACTGGGTCGGGTGTTCGTAGCCACCGAACTCGGCCTCGGCGTGGTGCACAGCTTGGACATGGAAACCGCGGCCGACGCGGTCGAACAAGGTGCGTGGGCGCTGGAGGAGGTACCGCACGCGACGCTGTTGGCGCGCCACGGGGTTGTGCTGCGGCCTCACCCTGTCACGCCATGAAGAAGGGCCGGTGTCTGGCGACCCGGCCCTCGTTGACGACGCGTGCGAGGTCTATTCGAGCTTCAACTCCACCCGCCGCGCATCGGCAGCCGTGCCGGCGTTGATCTGCTCCGGCTTCTTCAGCTCGATCTTGTCTTCGGCCACACCCGCGGCCTTCAGTGCATCGCGGGCCGCGAAGGCGCGCTGCTTGGCCAGCTCGGCATTCTTGGCCGGGTCGCCGGTGGCGTCGTGGTAACCGCTGACCACCACTTTCTTGCCTGCCGCCACACCCTTGCCCAGCTCGGCCAGTGCCGGCCCGGCGCCGCCAGCCAGGTCGGCCTTGCCGCTGGCGAAGTAGAACTTCACGACCCCACCTTCGACCTTGACCGAAGCCGCATCGGCAGGCTCGGCCGCCGCCATGGCCTGCGGCATGGAGGCCGCGGCCTGCGGCGCGGAGGCCGCAGCGCCCGGCGCCTTCGGTTCGTCGAACTTGGCGCCTCCCTTGTTGGCGATGTAGACCACGGCACGCCCGAGCTCCAGGTCATTGAAGTCGCCACCGCCCTGCGCGCCCATCGCACCCTTGCCCTTCAAGGCCGACGCCCATAGCGCTTCGAAGCCGGTCTTGATGCGCGGCGCCCAGGCATCGGCGTCACCCAGCTTCGGTGCCCCGGCCACACCGGCCGTGTGGCACGCGGTGCACTGGGCCTGGTAGACCTGCTCACCGGTTTTCAGCGACGCGACGTCCGAAGAGTCTTTGATCTCGACCCGCCCGACCGGCTGAATGCGTCGCGCCACCGCCTCGGCTTCCAGGCTCTGGGTACCGGCCGCGGGGCGGTAGCTCGAGGTCACGTAGATCACCAGCAGCACGATGGCCGCGATCGGGATCACGAAAGAGAAGAACACTGCCAGGATCAACTGCTTGGGCGTCTTGATCGGGCCTTCGTGCGGGGCGTCGTGGTCAGTGGTGCTGTGAGCGTCGCTCATGAGGTCCTCAAGATGCAGTGAAGGCGGGCGAGCCCGGCAAAAACCTCGGAATTATAGAGCCGGTGCCACGCGCCCGGCCCGGCCGCATGAAGGGCCGCTGATAGAATCCAGGCCCTCGCGCGTCCGTAGCTCAATGGATAGAGTACTGCCCTCCGAAGGCAGGGGTTGCTGGTTCGATCCCAGCCGGGCGCACCACCCCAATTCAGGCCCGCAGCGAGCCCTTCTTTTCCACCTCAGAACGGGATGTCGTCGTCCATGTTGTCGAAGCCGGTGGACGCAGGCTTCGATGCCGCCGGGCGGGCCGCGGCTGCAGCCGCCGGGCGCGACGCCGGCGCAGGTGCCGAGCGTTGCGAACCTTCGTTGTAGCCGCCACCCTCATCGGCGCCGCCACCAGCGCCACCACCCGCACCTTCGCGGCCGCCCAGCAGCTGCATGGTCTCTGCAACGACTTCGGTGGTGTAGACGTCTTTGCCATCCTTGTCTTGCCACTTGCGCGTCTTGAGGCGCCCCTCGACATACACCGGCCGCCCCTTTTTCAGGTATTCGCCGGCAATCTCGGCCTGACGATCGAAGAAGACGACCCGATGCCAGTCGGTCTCCTCCTGCTTCTCACCGGACTCCTTGTTTTTCCAGACCCGCGAAGTGGCAATGTTGATGGTGCAAATGGCATTGCCATTGGGCGTGTAGCGCACCTCGGGGTCACGGCCGAGGTTGCCGATGAGAATGACTTTGTTGACCGAGGCCATGGCGCGGCTCCTTGATGAATGCGGTGGATTGGGGGGTGCCCCAATTATGCGGCGGCGCCGTTCACGCTCCTTTGCGCTGGCGCGCCGCGGCCACTGCCTTGGCCGGGTTGACGAGCGTGCGGCGGCCGTCCGCCGTCTTGTCGGCGGTGGACACGATGATCGCGATCACCTGCGCCGGTTGGAGCCGCGGGTTGACGGCCAGCATCTTGCCCGCCAGGTTGGCCACCTGGGGCGCTGCCATCGACGTGCCCGACAGCGCGACGCGGCTGCCACCCGGCAGGTAACTTTCTACCTGGTAGCCGTTGGCGTGCACCTTGACGGTCGGGCCGTAGCTGGTGAACGAGGCTTCGTCGCCGGCATGGTCGACGGCGCCGACCGTCAGCAGGTTCGGCAGCACGATGTCGGCCGGCGCGTCCTCGGAAAACGACGCATCCTGGTTGCTGTTGCCGGCCGCCGTAACCCACAGAATGCCCGGCGCACCGGCAAAGCCTTGCGTCAGCGTGTCGCGCGACAGGGTGAAAAGCTGGCGTGCCAGCGCCTTGCGCTGCTCGGGTGTCTTGGCCGAGTCGCACTTTTCCAGCTCGTCCTCGATCGCCGTGACGCTGCCGCCCCAGCTCATGTTGACCACGCGTGCCTTCTCGCGTTTCAGGAAGGCGATCTGCGCTTTCAGCGCCTTGGAGTCAGCCGCTGCCTGCGCGGCCGAGGGGCACGGATCCGGCTGCAGCGTGTGGCCGAATTCGAGGCGCGCGATCAGCAACCGAGCGTACGGGTTGCCTTCCATCGTGATGCCGGCCACGTGCGTCCCGTGTTCGTAGTTGCCGGTCAGGACCAGTTCCTCGATCGCAGGCTTGAACTCCTCGGCCTTCAGGTTCGACATGAACTGCTTCACTTCGGCGGCTTGCGGGCTGTCGATGTCGGACTGCATGTCGGAGAAGCCCTTGGAGCGCGCCAGCATCGTCGGCAATTTGGCCTTCAGTGCGTCGGGGATCGGCACCAGTTCGCTCGACGAAGGTCTGGCGTACTTGTCGAACGCGCTGAGGGCGGGCTTGCCGCGCGCATCGCGCACCACCTGGTCCTTGAACAAGGCCGAGTCGACGCCGCTGTCCCACACCGCCACGCGCACCGGCGCGTACGCCAGGCCCGGCGCCAGGGTGACGTTGCGAGCCGCCCAGATGTCGGGCTTGTCGACCTTGTTGGCGAGCAGGTAGCCGCTGTAGACATTCACCAGCGCCTGTTTCAACGGCAGCCGCTGCGTCAGCGCAAAACGCGCGCCGATCAGGCCGGGCGCCAGCTCGGAACTCAGCGCGCCCGACTTGTCGACCACCGGTTGCAGCACATCGCGCAGATTGCCCAGCAACAAGGCCTCGCCCATGCGTTCGGCACGCGCCTTGGCTTCCTTGATGTCGTTGGACACCACCGCGTACGGCATCGCATTGAGCGCCTGCGCCATGCGCTGGGCCACGCCGGCACGGTAGGCGTCGGAGTCGGTATTGCCCACCGCCTTGCGTGCCTCGATCATCGCGCGCACCTGCAAGCCGGCCAGCAGCTTGTCGGCGGGCTTTTCTTCCAGTGCGCGGATCGCCTCGATGCGCGCCAGCGCCGCGTCGTCCTTGCGTTCGAGCACATCGAGCTGCAGCAGGGTGCCGAGCAACTGGCGCTGCATCGACTTGTCGGCGATCTCGTACTGGCCAAGCACCGATTCGACGTCACCGCGCAGCTTGGCGGCGAAGGCGCCGAACGCCGCCTCGTCGCGCACCAGCGACTCCAGGCTGCCGCTGACGGGATAGGTGAAGCGCGGCAGGTCGGCTGCCTTGTCGATGCGCTGCCGGGGCTGGGCGTGTGCAGCGCCGCACAACAGCAGCACCAAAGAGCAAATGAGGGTCCGGGTGATCAATGCTTGCTCCTCGAGAACCACCGCTGGCCGCGGCAACGCGGCATCCTAGCGCCGCTTTCGCCCGGCGCCGTGACGTAGGATGCATGGCCCCCTTCGCTTCCGCACCCATGCCCGCCACCACCCCGCTGTCTATCCTGCAAGACGTCTTCGGCTACGCGGCGTTTCGCGGTGCACAGCAGGCCATCATCGACCACGTGGTGGCCGACGGCGACGCGCTGGTGCTGATGCCCACCGGCGGCGGCAAGAGCCTGTGTTACCAGGTGCCAGCCATTGCGCGGCACCGGCAGGAGCGCGGCGTGGCGATCGTCGTGAGCCCGCTGATTGCGCTGATGCACGACCAGGTCGGCGCGCTCGAAGAAGCCGGCGTGCATGCGGCCTTCTTGAACTCGTCGCTCACGCTCGAAGAAGCCCAGCGCATCGAACGCGAAATGATGGGCGGCCGGCTGGTGCTGCTGTACGCGGCGCCCGAGCGCATCACCACGCCGCGCTTCCTGGCCCAGCTCGACTCGCTGCACGAACGCGGGCTGCTGAGCCTGTTCGCGATCGACGAGGCGCACTGCGTGAGCCAGTGGGGGCACGACTTTCGCGAAGACTACCTCGGCCTGAACGTGCTGCACGAGCGCTTTCCCGACGTACCACGCATCGCGCTCACCGCCACGGCCGACGACCTGACGCGCGCCGACATCATTCAGCGGCTGCAGTTGCAGAGCGCGCGCATCTTCATCAGCAGCTTCGACCGGCCGAACATTCGCTACGCGATCGTCGAAAAAGACAACGCGCGCACGCAGCTGCTGCGCTTTATTCAAGACGAGCACGAGGGCGACGCCGGCATCGTCTACTGCCAGTCGCGCAAGAAGGTCGAAGAGACCGCCGCGTGGCTCGAAGGGGAAGGCATCGCCGCGCTGCCCTACCACGCCGGGCTGGACGCTGCCGTGCGCAAGAAGCACCAGGACCGCTTTCTGAGGGAAGACGGCATCGTGATGGTCGCCACCCTCGCCTTCGGCATGGGCATCGACAAGCCCGACGTTCGCTTCGTCGCGCACCTGGACCTGCCCAAGAATATCGAAGGCTACTACCAGGAGACCGGCCGCGGCGGGCGCGACGGCCTGCCCGCCGACGCCTGGATGGCCTACGGCCTGGCCGACGTGGTGAACCAGCGCCGCATGATCGAAGAGAGCCCAGCCGCCGAAGAGTTCAAGCGCGGCCAACGCGGCAAGCTCGACGCGCTGCTCGCGTTGGCTGAGGCGCACGACTGCCGGCGCGTGCGGCTGCTGGCCTACTTCGGCGAAAGCACCGCACCCTGCGCCGCTTACCAGAACGCCTGCGACAACTGCCAGAGCCCGCCCGCCACCTGGGACGCGACCGAAGCCGCGCGCAAGGCGCTGAGCTGC
>JANMYQ010000163.1:0-1870 GCA_031382215.1 Methylibium sp. | reverse complement strand
CGTCGCCGGAAATTTGCGCCTGCGCCGGCGTGGCGGCACCGAACAGCGTGAGGCATGCGAGCGTACAGGCAGCTGTGAGTTTCTTCAATTTCATCGGGACATCTCCAAGGGTGGAAGGGTTGAAAGGACGTAAGGACAAGGCGTGCGTCACACGCCCAGATACTCGTGCAGCCGCTCGAGGTTGGCGGGCAACTGCGCTTGGGTGAATTCGTTCAGGATGCGGCCGTGCTCCATGACGAAGAAGCGGTCGGCCAGCGGCGCGGCAAAGCGGAAATTCTGCTCGACCATGACGATGGTGTAGCCCTGCTGGCGCAGCGCAAGCACCATCTCGGCCAGCTTTTGCACGATCACCGGGGCCAGGCCCTCGGAGATCTCGTCGAGCAGCAACAGCCGCGCGCCGGTGCGCAGGATGCGTGCAACAGCCAGCATCTGCTGCTCGCCGCCCGACAGGCGCGTGCCCTGGCTGGCGGCGCGCTCGCGCAGGTTCGGGAACATGGCGTAGATCTGCGCCACGCTCATGCCGCCCTTGGCCAGTTCGGGCGGCAGCATCAGGTTCTCTTCGGCCGACAGGCTGGAAAAGATGCCGCGCTCTTCCGGGCAGTAGCCGATGCCCAGCCGCGCGATGCGGTGCGTGGCCATCTCGATGACTTCGTTGCCCCGCACCTGGATCGAGCCCTTGCGGCTGCCTGTCAGGCCCATGATCGCGCGCAGCGTGCTGGTGCGGCCGGCGCCGTTGCGGCCGAGCAGGGTCACGACCTCGCCTTCCTGCACGTCGAAGTCCACGCCATGCAACACATGCGATTCGCCGTACCAAGCGTGCAGATCCTTGACCTCGAGCATGGCAGCCATCAATGGGCCCCCTTCAGCTCGGTATTCGCACTGCCCATGTAGGCCTCGATCACCGCCGGGTTCTTCGCCACCTCGGCATACGGCCCCTCGGCCAGCGTGGCGCCACGCTGCAGCACGGTGATGGTGTCGGCGATGCTGGCCACCACGCTCATGTTGTGTTCGACCATCAGCACGGTGCGCTTGGCGGCCACCTTCTTGATCAACTGGCGGATGCGGTCGACGTCTTCCAGGCCCATGCCCTGGGTCGGCTCGTCGAGCAGCATCAGCTCCGGGTCCATCGCCAGCGTGGTGGCGATCTCGAGCGCGCGCTTGCGGCCGTAGCTCAGCTCGACGGTGGGTGTATCGGCGTAGCTGGCCAGGTCGACCTCGCGCAGCAGCTCGTGCACGCGCTCATTGAGCGGCTCCAGGCTGCGCTCGGCGCGCCAGAAATGGAACGAGGTGCCGAGCTTTCGCTGCAAGGCCACGCGCACGTTTTCAAGCACAGAGAGGTGCGGAAATACCGCCGAGATCTGGAACGAGCGGATGATGCCGCGCCGGGCAATGCGCGCCGGCGCCTCGCGCGTGATGTCGCTGCCGTTGAAGAGAATCTGGCCGGCAGTGGGTTTGATGAACTTCGTCAGCAGGTTGAAGCAGGTGGTCTTGCCCGCGCCGTTGGGCCCGATCATGGCGTGGATGGTGCCGCGGCGGACCTGCAGGTTCACCTTGTCGACCGCAACAAAGCCCTTGAACTCCTTGGTCAGGCCGCGCGTTTCGAGGATGACATCGTTGCTCATGGAATGGCGGGCAGTCTAGCGGCTCAATGCGGCGACCACGTCCGGTGGCGCCTGCACCAGCTCGATCAAAACACCTTCACCGCCAACAGGGTATTCGGCATTGCCCTTGGGGTGGATGAAGCAGATGTCGTGGCCTGCCGCCCCCTTGCGGATGCCGCCGGGGGCAAAGCGCACGCCACGCGCTGTCATCCACTGCACGGCGGCGGCCAGGTCATCGACCCACAGGCCCACATGGTTGAGAGGCGTCG
>JANMYQ010000152.1:0-2435 GCA_031382215.1 Methylibium sp. | reverse complement strand
CGGCAAGACCGTGATGATGCAGAACCTGGCGCACGCGATCGTCGCCAACTACCCCGAGGTCTACCTGATCGTGCTGCTCGTCGACGAGCGGCCCGAAGAAGTGACCGAAATGCAGCGCACCGTGCGCGGCGAAGTGATCAGTTCCACCTGTGACGAACCCGCCGCGCGCCACGTGCAGGTGGCCGAAATGGTGATCGAGCGCGCCAAGCGCTTGGTCGAGATGAAGAAAGACGTGGTGATCCTGCTCGACTCGATCACCCGCCTGGCCCGCGCTTACAACAACGTGCTGCCGTCGTCGGGCAAGGTGCTGACCGGGGGCATGGATTCGAACGCGCTGCAGCGCCCAAAACGCTTCTTCGGCGCGGCGCGCAATGTAGAAGAAGGCGGCTCGCTGACGATCATCGGCACCGCGCTGGTCGACACCGGCAGCCGGATGGACGAAGTGATCTACGAAGAGTTCAAGGGCACCGGCAACTGCGAGATCCACCTCGACCGCCGCATGTCGGAAAAGCGCGTCTACCCATCGATCCTGCTGAACAAGTCGGGCACGCGCCGCGAAGAACTGCTGCTCAAACCCGAGATCCTGCAGAAGACCTGGATCCTGCGGAAGCTGCTCTATCCGATGGACGAGATCGAGGCGATGGAGTTCATCCTCGACAAGATGAAGTCGACGAAGAACAACCTCGACTTCTTCGACATGATGCGGCGCGGCGGTTGATACGCGTCCCCCGGGCTATAATCTCGGGTTTTCCGCTTGACGGAAAGTGCACCGAATGGTTCGGTGTGGCTTCCGGAACGGCGACCTTGTCGCCGGGGCAACATCAGCGCAGAGGCTCCCATGAAAGAAGGCATTCACCCCACGTACCGCGAAGTGTGTTTCGTGGACCTGTCCAACGGCTTCAAGTTCGTGACGCGCTCCTGCGCCACGAGCAAGGAAACCGTCAAGATGGACGACGGCCGAGAGCTGCCGCTGTTCAAGCTGGAAACCACCAGTGAATCGCACCCGTTCTATACCGGCACGCAGAAGAGCGTGGACTCGCTGGGCGGTCGCGTCGAGAAGTTCCGCAACAAGTTTGCGCACCTGAGCACCAAGAAATAAGGCTTTTCGTGTCCCCCAAAAAAGGCAGCCGAGGCTGCCTTTTTTGTTGCCCGCGCGGTTCGAGAAGGTCCGCGCGCCCGAGTTGCTGCATCATTCGCGGCTGATTCCCGAGCCCTTGCTTGAACTCACCGAACCCTGCCCTCGTCACCCAGCGCGCCGCGCAGCCGATTCCGCGGCTGGCCTTGCTGCTGTTCTGCGCCGCCTACGTGCTGCCGGGACTGTTCGGCCGAGACCCCTGGAAGAACGCCGACATCACCGCGTTCGGCTACATGGTGAATATCGCGCAGGGCCGCACGCCATGGCTCGCGCCGACCGTGGGTGGACTGCCGGCGGATGCGGCGCTGCTGCCCTACTGGCTCGGCGCCTCGTTCATCAAGCTGCTCGGGCCCTGGGTGGAACCGACTGTTGCGGCGCGCATTCCGTTCGCGCTGCTGCTGATCGTGGTGCTGGTGCTGACCTGGTACGCCGCATACCACCTGGCCCGCACCGAGGCCGCCCAGCCGCTGCCCTTCGCATTCGGCGGCGAAGCCAGCCCTACCGACTACGCCCGCGCGATCGCCGACGGGGCTTTGCTGGCGTTGATCGCGTCGCTCGGCCTGCTGCAGCTCGGCCACGAAACCACTCCCGAGCTGGCGCAGCTCGCCAGCGTGGCCTTGTTCGTCTACGCCTTGGCGGCCAGCCCATTTCGTGGCCTGCAACCCAAACTCGCGGTGCTCGTGGCCTTGCCGGCGCTGACCGCGAGTGGTGCGCCCAGCATCGCGCTGGCGTTGGGCGCAGTGGGCGCGGTGATCTGCCAGCGCTCCAGCTACGAGACCGCGCGGCGCCTGGTGCGCTGGATCGTCGCCGGCGTCGCGCTGGCCCTGATCGTCGGCACCGCGCTCGGCGCCTGGCGCTGGCGTGTCAACCTGGGCGACATCACGCCGGCGCGCGTCTGGGACCAGTTGCGTCAGCTGGCCTGGTTCACCTGGCCGGCTTGGCCGCTCGCGGTCTGGACGGCCTGGCGTTGGCGCGGCCAGCTCTCCGACCGGCACATCGCCATTCCACTCGGCTGCGCGGCTGTGGCACTGGTCGCCTGCGTGGCCATGGGCGGCTCCGACCGTGCCCTGATGCTGGCGCTGCCGCCGCTGGCCGTGCTGGCGGCGTTCGCGCTGCCGACCTTGCAGCGCAGCACGGCAGCGGCGATCGACTGGTTCTCGGTCTTCTTCTTCAGCGGTGGCGCGATCGTGGTCTGGGTTGTCTACGTGTCGATCCACACCGGCGTGCCGCGCCAGCCGGCACTCAACATCGCCCGCCTCGCACCGGGTTACGTGCCCGGCTTTTCACTGCTCGCACTGGC
>JANMYQ010000145.1:0-80175 GCA_031382215.1 Methylibium sp. | reverse complement strand
GCCGATCTGCCTGCTGATTCGCAACACCGACCAGCGCAGCAAGGACTACGGCAACCTGCTCAACACCTTCCGCCCCGGCCACGCCGACTACACCTACTGGCAGAAGTACGGCCTGCGCGACCCGCGCGGCGGCGGGCGCGCGTCGGCCCGGCTCACCGCGCCCACGGTGGGCGCCGGTGCGGTGGCGCGCAAGTGGCTGAAGCAGCAGTACGGCACCACGTTCGCCGGCTACATGACGCAGATCGGCGACATCGAGATTCCGTTTGAGTCGCTGGATCACATCCCGAACAACCCGTTCTTCGCCGCCAACGCCACAGACATCCCGCGCCTCGAGGCCTACATGGACGAGCTGCGCAAGGCCGGCGACAGTTGCGGCGCGCGCATCCACGTGCTGGCTTCGGGCGTGCCGGTGGGCCTGGGCGAACCGCTGTTCGACAAGCTCGACGCCGACATCGCCTACGCGATGATGGGCATCAACGCGGTGAAGGGCGTCGAGATCGGCGCCGGTTTTGCCAGCGTGTCGCAGCGCGGCACCACGCATGGCGACGAACTCTCGCCGCAGGGCTTTCGCGGCAACAACGCGGGCGGCGTGCTGGGCGGCATTTCCACCGGGCAAGACATCACCGTCAACATCGCGATCAAGCCGACGAGTTCGATCCGCAGCCCGCGCCAGTCGATCGACATGGCGGGCCAGCCGAACACCGTCGAGACCTTCGGCCGTCACGACCCCTGCGTCGGCATCCGTGCCACCCCCATCGCCGAAGCGATGCTGGCGCTGGTGCTGATGGACCATGCGCTGCGCCACCGCGCGCAGTGTGGTGACGTGAAGCTGGCGCTGCCGCCGATTCCTGCAAGCGCCGGCTGATCTTCGGACATGCCGTTGCGCCGAGCCCTGATCGCGTTCGGCGCTGTCTCGTTCTGCTACTTCGGCTACGCCGGCCTGTTCAACACCTACGCGCCGCTGTGGTTCCAGAGCCTGGGCTTCAGCACGCTGGCCATCGGCGCGCTGGCGTCGTTGCAGGCCGGCACGCGGCTGTTCAGCCCGTACGTGTGGGGCTGGCTGGCCGACCACACCGGGCAGCGTGGAATGCTGCTGCGGCTGGCGGTGGGGCTGTCGCTGGGTTGCTCGCTGGGGCTGCTGGCGCCGCTGGCTGGGTTGAACCACCACGGCTGGGTCACCGTGGTGGTGGTGGCGCTGTTCGTCTGCACTGCGGCCGTCATCCCCATCAGCGAGGCGTCGCTGGCGCAACTGGTGAGCCACGGCGACGGCGTGCTCGACACGCGCCGCTATGGCCGCGTGCGGGTGTGGGGGTCGGTGGGCTTCGTGCTCGTCGTCGCCACGAGCGGTTTTGCACTGCAGTGGCTGGGGGTGCGCTGGTTCCCGGTGCTGGTGATTGCGATGCTGGTGCTGATGCTGGTGGCGGTGGTCCGGCTGCCGGCGGTGAGCGAACCGCCCCACACCGAGCAGTCGGCGCAAGGCGCGTTGGCGGTGCTGCGCCGGCCGGTCGTGCGGTGGTTCTTTGCGGGCGTGTTCCTCACTGTGCTGGCGCATACCAGCCTGTACACCTTCTTCTCGCTGTACCTCGATTCGCTGGGTTACTCCAAGGGCACGGTCGGCCTGCTGTGGGCGGTGGGCGTGACCTTGGAGATCGGCTGGTTCTGGTTCCAGAGCCGCTGGTCGCAGCGCCTGTCCACACACGGCTGGCTGCTGCTGGCGGCAGGGGTGACGGCGCTGCGCTTTGCGGCGGTGGCGGCGTTCGGGCAGGTCGGCTGGGTGCTGCTGCTGACGCAGTGCGTCCACCCGCTCACCTTTGCGGCCCAGCACACCGCGTGCATCGCCATGGTCAACCGGCACTTCCCCGGCCGGCTGCGCGGGCGCGGGCAGGCGCTGTACGCGGTGTTGGGCTATGGCGCGTCGGGCGTTCTGGGGGGCGTGGCGGGTGGGGCCTTGAGCAACGCTTACGGCTTTGCCGCGGTGTTCTGGGCCGCCAGTGTGGCGGCGCTGCTGTCGGCGTTGTGCTGCTGGCGCGCGCTGGTGCTCGAGCGGGGGGACGAGCCGGGCGCGGAGTCGCCGCCCGCGGCCAAGGTTCCGTCGCCCTGAGGGGCCGGGCTTGCAGCCGGCCCCCGCCGATCTGCAGTCTGTCGCACCCGGGCTTGCAGTTCGGGCCGGGATTCATACACTGCCGCGGCTGACCAGAGAGACTACAAGGACAACGAGGATAGGGGCGTTCGATGCGCAAGGCGTGGTGGATCGGGGGGGTGGCGCTGCTGGCGGTGGCCGGCATCGCGGCAATGGTGGCCTTGCGCATGCAGGCGAGCAAGGCCGAAGAGGAGCGCAAGAAGGCCGAAGCCGCCAACGTGACGCTCGAGTTCAGCGCCGCCGAGGTGGTGGCGCCGCAGCGCGTGTCGCTGCCGCAGTGGATTCAGTTCTCGGGCCCGCTGGTGGCGCCGGGCACGGCGGTGGTGCGGGTCAAGGCGCCCGGCACCTTGCTGTCGCTAAACGTCGCCGAGGGCAGCCGCGTGAAGGCCGGCCAGGTGCTCGGCAAGGTCGACCTGGCCGACCTGAACAGCCGCATCACCGAACGCAGCGCGGCGCTCGAATCGTCGCGCGCGCAGCTCGCGCAGGTCGAGCGCCAGCACCAGGCCAACCAGCGCCTGGCCGACCAGCAGTTCATCTCTGGCACCGCGCTCGAGGCGAGTGCCGCGGCGCTGGAGTCGGCACGCGCGCTCCTCGCTGCGTCGCAGGCGCAGCTCAGCACCAGCCGCGTGAGCCTGCGCGACGCGGCGCTGGTGGCGCCCATCAGTGGCGTGGTCGCCAAGCGCCATGTGCTGCCCGGTGAAAAGCTCAGCGTCGAGCAGAACGTGCTGACGCTGGTCGACCTGTCGCTGCTGGAGCTGGTGGGCAGCGTGGGCACGCACGAGGTGGCGCAGCTGGCGCCGGGCATGGCGGTGCAGGTGCAGGTGGAAGGCGTGGCGCAGGCGGTGGCCGGCACGATCGGGCGCATTGCCCCGGCAGCCGAGGCGGGCACACGCTCGATCGGCGTGACGATTGCGTTGCCGAACCCGAAAGAGACGTACCGCGCCGGCCAGTACGCGATGGCACGCGTGCAACTGCGCGACCCGGCCGAGCGCCTGACGGTGCCGCTCGCCGCGGTCGGCCAGACCTCAGGCCAGGAGCATGTGTGGCTGATCGAGAACGGCGCGCTGCTGCGCCGCACCGTCACCACCGGCCGGCGCGATGCGGCGCAGGGGCGCGTCGAGATCCTCGACGGCGTGGCCCCCACCGCGCAGGTGCTGGCCGCGCGCTTCGACAACCTGAAGGAAGGCGGCAAGGCGGTGGTGATGGCCGGCAAGGGCGGTCAGTCGGCCAAGGGCGCGGTGGCGTCGGCGCCGGCCTCGGCCAGCGCGCGGTAGGTGGATTTTCTCCCTCTCCGAGGGCCACGAAGGGGCCTCTTCGTGGCCCTGGGAGAGGGCAGGGGTGAGGGCAGCAACGGTTGCCGACAGCGCGCGACCCCTCACCCCAACTCTCTCCCCAAAGGGGCGAGGGGGCCTGTTTCGGAGTTTGCAAGCATGTGGATGACCCGCGTTTCGATCAACAACCCTGTCTTTGCCACGATGGTGATGGTGGCGCTGTGCGTGCTGGGGCTTTTCTCTTACGCGCGCCTGGGCGTGGAGCAGATGCCCGACGTGGCGCTGCCGGTGGCCTTCATCGACATCGCCTACCCCGGCGCGTCGCCCGAGGCGGTGGAGCGTGAGGTGACCAAGCTCGCTGAAGAGGCGCTGAACAGCATCGCTGGCGTCAAGCGCATCACCTCGCGCAGCTTCGAAGGCCGCAGCCAGACCAGCGTGGAGTTCACGCTCAGCGCCGACATGGGCCGTGCGATGCAGGACGTGCGCGATCGCATGGCCGCGGTGCAGGCGCTGTTCCCGAAAGACGCCAAGGCGCCGACGGTGGTTCGCTTCGATGGCGACAACGCGCAGCCGACCGTCGTGATGGCCTTGCTCAGCACCGACCGGAGCGCCCGCGAGCTGTCGCTGATCGCTGACCAGACGGTCTACAAGCGCCTCCAGCGCGTCGAAGGCGTGGCGCGCGTGGACGTGTCGGGCCTGGCCGTTCGCCAGGTGCGCATCGACCTGGCGCCCGACCGGCTGCGCGCTTACGCAGTCACGCCGGCCGAGATTGCCAGTGCTCTGCGCGAGGCCAATGCCGACCAGCCGGTCGGGCTGCTGAGCGACCCGGTGCAGGACTCACTGCTGCGCGTGGAAGGCCGGGTGCGCGACCCGAAGCAGTTCGCCGACCTGGTGGTCGCGCGCCGTGCCGGTCTGGCGGTGACGCTGGGCGACCTGGGCACCCTGGTGGAACGCGAGCGCGAGCCCGATTCGCTCGCGCGCATCAACGGCCAGCCTGCGGTCAGCTTCAACATCTTCAAGCAACAAGACGCCAACATCGTGGCCACTGGCGATGCGGTCAAGGCTGCGGCCGAAGAACTGCGTGCGCAACTGCCGGCCGGTGTGGAGCTCAAGCTGGTCTACGCCAACAGCGACTGGGTGAAGAACTCGCTGCGCGGGCTGCAGCACACCTTGATTGAAGGCGCGCTGCTGACGGTCGTCATCGTGTTCCTGTTCCTGCACTCGTGGCGCTCGACCATCATCACCGGCCTCACCTTGCCGATCTCGGTGATCGCGTCGTTCATCGCGATCCATGCGTTCGGCTTCACGCTCAACTTCATGACGATGATGGCGCTGAGCCTGTGCATCGGGCTGCTCATCGACGATGCGATCGTGGTGCGCGAGAACATCGTGCGCCACGTGCACCTGGGCAAGGACCACAAACGTGCCTCCCTCGAAGGCACCGACGAGATCGGCTTGGCGGTGATGGCCACCACCTTGGCGCTGTGCGCTGTGTTCGTGCCGGTGGCCTTCATGGGTGGCATCGTCGGCAAGTTCTTCGTCGCGTTCGGGCTCACGGTCACAGTGGCGGTGCTGGTGAGCCTGTTCGTGAGCTTCACGCTCGACCCGATGTTGTCGAGCGTCTGGAAAGACCCGCCATCAGCGCACCTGCACCAACTGCCAATGATCGGCGCGCTGCTGCGCGGCACCGACCGCATGATGGACGGGCTGCACGCCGTTTACGAGGCGCTGATCCACTGGGCCTTCAGCGCGCGGCGATACCGCATGCCGTGGCCGTCGTTCGGGCGGCCGTTCGACGCGCAGGGCCGGCGCATCACCACGCAGCCGCGAACTTGGCGGCGTGCCACGCTGACACCGCGCGCGGTGGTGCTGCTGGTCGGGCTGGCCAGCTTCGGCGGCGCGCTGGGGCTGGCGCCGCTGGTGGGCAGCGAGTTCGTGCCGCAGACCGACCAGGGCTTCACGCAGCTCAGCGTGCGCATGCCGGTGGGCTCGAGCCTGGCGCGCAGCGACGCGAAGATCCGCCAGGTCGAGGAGGTGGTGCTGGCCATGCCCGAGGTGCGCAGCGTGTCCACCACCGTCGGCGGGCAGGGCTCGGGGCTGGCGGTCGGGCGCAACCAGGCCTCGCTCAACATCAGCCTGAAGCCGCGCGCCGAACGCACGCGCAGCCAGAAGCAGGTGGAAGACGCGATCCGCGCGCAGATCGCGAAGATCCCAGGCATCGAGGTGTCGGTCGGCTTCGACCGGCCGATTTACGTGGCGGTGCTCGGCAGCGACCCCGAGGGCCTGGCCACGATCACGCGCCAGCTTGCTGATGACGTGCGCAAGATCAAGGGCATCGTCGATGTCGAGGTGTCGGTCAAGCCCGGGCTGCCGGCCTATGCGGTGCGGCTCAACCCGGGTGCGGTGCGCGAGCTTGGGCTCACGGCTCCGCAACTCGCGTCGAGCCTGCGCGCGTATGTGAATGGCGAGGTCGCGACGTACTGGACCACGCCGGACGGCCAGCAGGTCGAGGTGGAGTTGCGCCTGCCGGCCGAGCAGCGCGAGAAGGTCGAACAATTGCGTGGGCTGCCGGTGGCGTTTGCAAAGGACGGCACGCCGATCGCGTTGGCGTCGGTCGCCAGCATCGAGCCGATCGTGAATCCCGAGGTGATCCGGCGCCAGAACCTGCAACGCCGCGAGGCGATCTTCGCCGGCGTCGAGGGCCGCCCGTCGGGCGACGCTGGAAAAGAGGTGCAAGAGTTGGTGAAGGCCACCAAGCTGCCACCCGGCTTCAGCTTCGACGTGGGCGGCGCGACCAAGGAGCAGGAAGAAGCCTTCCGCGCAATGATCGGCGCGCTCGCCTTGAGCGTGATCTTCATCTACATCGTGCTGGCGAGCCAGTTCGGCAGCTTCTTGCAGCCGCTGGCGATCATGGCGTCGCTGCCGCTGAGCCTGATCGGCGTGATGCTCGCTCTGCTGTTGTGGAAGTCGACCCTCAATGTGTTCTCGATGATCGGCCTGGTGATGCTGATGGGCCTGGTGATCAAGAACGCGATCCTGCTGGTGGACTTTGCAAACCAGGGCCGCAAGGCCGGCCTGAGCACACCCGAGGCGCTGCTGCAGGCGGGGCTGGTGCGCATGCGGCCGATCATCATGACCACCAGCGCGATGGTGTTCGGCATGTTGCCGCTCGCGCTGGCGCTGAACGAGGGTGGCGAGATTCAGGCGCCGATGGGGCGGGCGATCATCGGCGGCGTGATCACCTCGACGCTGTTGACGCTGGTGGTGGTGCCCGTGCTGTACAGCTACCTCGTGCGTGATCCCAAGGCCGCCGCGGCGCCGGGCGGTGGGGGTGCCATTCCCGAGGGCATGCCGGCTTCGCGGGACTGACGAGGATCGGGGAGCGCACCTGCCGACGCTGACAACCTTCACGTCGCAGTTACGTATCAGTCCTTGCAAGCTGTGCATGCGCGCGTATGGTGCGCAGCATGCCAACAGCAAGGAAAGCTCCATGAACAGTGCAGTCGCTTCAACCTGGAACGGCCAGCTGATTGCGCTGTCGTACGTGATCTCGTTCCTGGGCTCGCTGGTGGCGTTGCGCGCCGCGAGCCTGATGCGGCGCGCCGACGGCAGCATCAGCCGTCTGAACACCGTGACCGCCGGGCTGGCGCTCGGCGGCATCGGCGTGTGGTCGATGCACTTCATCGGCATGGTGGCGCTCAAGCTCGACGTGGCCCGCGGTTATTCGCTGTTCGAGACGCTGATTTCGCTGGTCGCCGCCGTGGCCGCCGCATCGATGGCACTGGCTTACGTGGCGCGCGAGCCCGGCAACCTCAAGCGCATCGCCATTGCCGGCGCCTTGCTCGGCATCGGCGTGGCGGTGATGCACTACCTGGGCATGGTCGGCATGCGCTTCGGCGGTTACGTCGATTGGAGCCTGGGCATGGTGGCGCTGTCGGTGCTGATCGCGGTGGCCGCGGCCACGGCGGCGCTGTGGCTGGCCTTCAACACGCCGGCGCGCGGCTTTCGGGTGTTGGCCGCGGCGGTCATGGGCGTGGCCGTCTGCACCATGCACTACACCGGCATGGCGGCGGCCGACTATGTTTGCACCACGCCGAACCGGCTGGATTTCCCGGGCGGTTTCGGCGTCATTCGCTCGACCGACCTGCCGCTGCTGGTGTCGGGTGTGGCGCTGAGCCTGGCGCTGTTGATCTTCGTCGACCAGATCGTGCAGCGCATCGTCTACCCTGCGCCGCCTCCCGGATAGCGCGTTATCGTTCGGGCGTCCATTGATGGAGTGCCTGTCATGACGATCAATTCCGCGATCACGATTCGCCGGGCCTCGACCCAGGACGCCGCGGCCTTCGCCCGAATGATGGGCGACCCGGCGGTCTACCCGGGCCTGATGCAACTGCCTTACACCGACGAAGAAACCTGGCGCACCCGCCTGGCCGAACTCACCGCTGCAGGCAAACCCGATCTGATGCTGGTAGCTGAACGCGACGGTGCCGTGGCGGGTTCGTGCGGCCTGCACCCGGTAGGCCCGGCGTTGCGGCGCCGCCATGCGCTGACCTTGGGAATTTCGGTGTTGCCCGAGGCGCAAGGCCAGGGCGTGGGTTCGGCGTTGATGGCCGCGCTGTGCGACTACACCGACCGCTGGGTCGGTGCGCTGCGCTTGGAGCTGACGGTGTATTGCGACAACGCCGCCGCGATCCACTTGTACCGCAAGTTCGGTTTCGAAATGGAAGGCACGTTCCGAGGTTATGCGCTGCGTGACGGGCAGTATGTGGACGCGTATTCGATGGCACGCCTGCACCCCGACCCGCCGCGCATCGTGCCCGGCTGAAGAGGTGCGCGGGCGCACGGGCGGTGCCGGCGCGCGCTATCGTTGCGGCATGTCGCTCCCTGAACTTTGCCGCTTTGATTCGGCCGCTCGCCCGCATGCGGACGCCATGACCATCGCAACCGCAACCGCAACCGCAACCGCAACCGCAACCCCGATGATCGCTATCGTCATCGCTTCGGCGCTGCTGTTCGGCGCGGCCGGTGCTGGCGCGCAATCGGCGCCGTTGCGCGAGGCGCCGATTCTGGAGCCGTCGCTCGCACCGCAACCGCCGCCCTCGTCAGCTCCGGCGGGTGTGGCGCCCACGGCCCAGGCGGTGGTGCAGATCTTCCTTGACGGCTGTGTGCGCGGTGAAGGCCAATCCAGCGTGGTGGTGGACTGGGCGCTGGCGCAGGGCTTCGAGCCGCTCGACCCGTTGCGCACCGGTGCTGAAGACCTGCTCAGTGGTGCTGCCGGCACCGTGCTGGCCGCGCCGGACAGCGGCGGGCGCGTGCTGTTGGCGGCGGGTGAGGACCGGCGCTGCATCGTGTGGGCCGAGCAGACGAACGGGCCGCGGCTGCGCGGTGCGTTCCAGAAGATGGTCGCCGACCTGGGTGCCAAAGGCGCACGCGTGCAGCCGGTGATCGACCGCAACCTCAGCACGGCAGGCACCTGGCGCAACCAGACGCAGTGGCGCTACCGGCGGGTCGGGGGCAGCGAAGACTTCGGTCTGGGCAGCGCCACCACCCTGGCCGCCACGGCGGGCACCCAGTTGCTGCACTTCGCGCCGATGGCCCGCCCGGCGCCGCCGTATCCGGACGGCATGCCGTCGCGCTGATCCGAGCCCTCCGGCGCGCGCTGCTTCAGGTGCGTGGCGGATCGCCCATCCAGCGGTTCGCCGCCGCTTCGACCACCGCCGACAGCGGCGCGCCCTTGATGCGCTGCTCGCGCAGCCAGAGTGCGCCGTTACCGGTGAACAGCGTGTCGCGGATCAGGTTGTTGGCGTCGAGTGCCTGCAGGTCGAGTGCGTGCGCGTCGACGTTGGCGAGCGTGCGCACGATGTCGTCGCGCAGCTTGATGCGCTGTTTGGTCTTGGGGTCGACGATCTCGCCGTCCAGGCCGAAGCGGCAGGCCTGGAAGCGGTTGAAGGTGTAGACCAGATAGTCGTCTTCGGTCGGCTCGAACGGGCGCGTTTCGCGCAGGTAGCGGCAGATCGATTGCAGGTAGCAGGCCAGCGCGGCGGCCATCTCGACCGTCAGCGGCGTGTCGCACACGCGCAGCTCGATGGTGCCGAATTCGGGCTTGGGGCGGATGTCCCAGTAGAAGTCCTTCATCGACTGGACCACGCCGGTGCTGGCCATCTTGTCGAAGTAGGCGCCGAACTCGCGCCAGGTCAGGCAGAACGGTGCGCGGCCCGACAGGGGGAACGCGAACACCGAGTTCAACCGCGCCGAGTCGAAGCCGGTGTCCACGCCCTGCACAAACGGCGACGAGGCCGACAGCGCGATGAAGTGCGGCACGTAGCGCGACAGCGCGTGCAGCAGCCAGAGCGCACGGTCGCCGTCTTCGCAGCCCACGTGCACATGCTGGCCGAACACGGTGAACTGCTTGGCCAGGTAGCCGTAAAGCTCGCTGATGTAGTGAAAGCGCTCGCCCGGAAATATCTGCTGCTCGCTCCAGTGCTGGTAAGCGTGCGTGCCGCCGCCGGCGATGCCGATGTTGAGCTTGCGGCAGCCGCTGGAGAGCTGGTCGCGCAGGTCGCGCAACTCGGCCAGCAGCGGCTGGTGGCTGCGCTGGATCGAGGTGCCGATCTCGATCATGCTGCGCGTGATCTCGGGTTTCACGTCCCACCCGCCGGTATGGCCCTTCAGCACGCGCAACAGGTCTTCGGCCTGCGGCGCCAGGTCGAAGTCGTGCGTGCTGACGAGCTGCAGCTCGAGCTCCACGCCGAGCGTGAGCGGTTGTGAGGGGGTGAAGTCTTGCAGCGGCATGGGGTGCGTGTCGGGTGGCTGGCCAGTCAGCCTGCGTTGCATTCACGCGCAACGCGGCGCAGCGACAGCTGGACCCATAGCGGCCCGCTGATCTGCATCAGCGTGGTCGCCAGCAGCAGCGCCTGCAGGGTGTTCGCATCGGCCCCCGGGAGCTGGGCCGTCCAGCCGAACGTGTCGGTGGCCAGCAGTACGGCCAGGCTGCTGATGGGCTGCAGCGCCAGCGTGAGCCCGGCGGCCTGGCGCCAGCCCAGGCCGCTGTAGCGTGCCATCGCGCCGACCGCGATGCCGGTGCCGAGCAGCCGGGCCAAGATGATGGCCAGCACCCAGGGCCACAGGGTCAGCAGCCCGTCGAGCGTGAACAGCAGGCCCAGGCAGATGAACAGCAGCACGTTCAGCACCGCGCCGGCGGAACCCAGGTGCGGTTCGACCGTAAGGCCGTGCGGGGTGCGCGAACGCGCGGCCATGCCGGCCACCAACAAGGTCAGCAGCGGCGACAGCTTCCACTGCGCGGCCAGCATGCTGGCGGTGATGACCAGCGCAATCTGCAGCACCGGCATTGCCGGTGTACCGCGCACCAGCGGGCCGAGGTAGTGCAAGGCCAAGCCCATCACCACGCCGAGCAGGAACGAGCCGGCGATGACGCGCAGCGCGCTCACCACCGCCGCGGTCAATTCTTCGCTGCCCGGCAGGTCGGACGCCAGCACCACGCGCAGGACCTTGAGGCCGACCACGGCGATGACGCTGTTGACCACCGTCATCAGCAGCAAGCGCTCGGTCACCTGACCGCGCGAACGCACCTCATGCGTGGCCGTCAGCACGATGACCGACGAGGTCGACATGGCCACCGTGCCCACCACCGCGGCCGACAGCCACGGAGCCCCGAGCGCGACCAGCGCGCCGGCCACGAGCAGCCCGCTGAAGGCCGCCTGCAGTACGCAGCTCAGTGCCAGGCCGGGGTTGTCGAGCAGCCAGCGCGGGCGGATGCGCGTGCCCAGTTCGAACAGCAGCGCACCAATGGCCAGGTCGATCAGCGGCTTCCACACATCAAGGTCGTTGCGGTCGATCAGGCGCAGCAGCAAGGGGCTGGCGATGGCACCCATCAGCATGTGGCCGCAGGCTCGCGGCAGGCGCCAGGTGCGGTGCAGCGCTTCGGCCAGCAGGATGGCGGCGAGCATCAGCACCGCCAGGCCCAGCACCGGGTCGGCGGCGCGCAGGCCTTCGAGCGTCCACAGCGGAGCGGACGATGCCGCGGACGACGCGGACGTCGCTGCCGAAGAGGCCGCCTGGGCGAAGGCGCTGGGGATCAGGGGGTTGGTCATGAAGCGCGGACTTTACGCGAGCTTCAGGCGCCGCGGCACGCCGGCGCGCCGCCGCGACGCTACCGGCTGAGCCACGTCAGGCCGGGGCCCAGAACACCGCGAACCAACCGCGTTCGTCGAGCCAGTGGCGGCCACGCGCAAAGCCCGACTTCAGCAGCAGTGATTCGAATGCCGGCACCGTGTACTTGCACGAGTTCTCGGTGTGGATTCGCTCGCCCGCCTCGAAGCGCCGCCCGCCGCCCGGCCACGCCACCGTGAGCGCGTGGCGCGCCTCGAGGTGCATCTCGATGCGCGAGTGCTCGCGGTTGAACAGCCCGACGTGACGCCATTCGCGCGGCCGGAAGTTGCTGCCGATCAGCCGGTTCAAGTGCAGCAGCAGGTTCAGGTTGAACGCCTCGGTGACGCCCAGCGCGTCGTCGTAAGCCGGCTCCAGCACCTCGGTGGGCTTGACCAGGTCGACCCCTATCAGCAACCCGCCGCCGCGCGCCTGTTCTCGCACGCTGGTCAGGAAGGGCACGGCATCTTCGGGCGTGAAGTTGCCGATGCTGGAGCCGGCGTAGAAGTACAGCGGCCGGCCCTGGATCGAACCCGGCGGCAAGTGCAGGCGGCTCGAAAAGTCGGTGCCGATGCCGCTCACGTCGAGCTGCGGATGCTCGCGCTGCACCTGCGCCAGCGCGTCGCGCAAAAAGTCCACCGAGATGTCGACCGCCACGTAGCGCTGCGGCCGCAGCACCGGGAACAGGCTCAACGCCTTGCTGCAGTTGCCGGCGCCCAGGTCGACAAACGAGCCGATCGGGCCGACCGCATCGGCGATGGCTGCGCCGTGCGCCTTGAAGATGGCCGCTTCGGTGCGCGTCGGGTAGTACTCGGGCAACTCTGTGATGGCCTCGAACAGGCGCGAGCCCAGCGCGTCGTACAGGAACTTGGGCGATGCGACCGCCGCCGGCGCCGCCAGGCCACGCAACAGCTCGTCGCGGGTGGCGGCCTGGTCTTCGCGGTAGACCTGCATGAAGCGCGGAACCGAGGGTGCGGCTTGCAGTGTGGACGAGGGCAGGGGAGCGTTCACGGGCGCCTCTTGGGGAGTCGAGATGGAGTCGAGAGGGAGTCGGAAAGGCGGCCGATTGGAGCGGTTCGGCCGGGCGCCACGAGTGGGCCACAACTGCCGCGGGAAATCCAGGAAAGGCCTTTCACGCTGCCGTTTTCCCGCGGCGCCGGACCGGCGGCGCGTAGCGCACAATTCGGGCTGGTCCTGATTCGAGCCTCCATGCAGATCGGCTTTTCCATCAACGAAATCCTGTTCCTCGCCACCTTGCTCACAGGCGCGCTGTGGCTGGCCTGGAAGCTCAAGACGCGCCGCCTGGACGCGCAGCGCCCCCAGGCCGACGACATACGTCGTCCGCCCCCCGAGGGGGATGAGGAAACTTCGGGCGGCCGTGCGTTTCCTCAGGAGCCCGAGAAGAAGCCGCTCTGGGTCAGCTTCGGTGCCGACCTGTTCATCGTGGTGGCGCTGATGTTCACCTGCCGCGTCGCGGTGGCCGACTGGCCGCGGGTGCCGAGCGGTTCGATGGAGCCGACCCTGCGGGTGGGCGACTATCTGCTCGTCAACCACCTCGCCTACGGGCCGCGCCTGCCGTTCACCAATACCGCCATCGAGTTCGGCCGGCCGCAGCGGGGCGACGTGGTGGTGTTCCGCTTTCCGCTCGACGTGTCGCAGTTCTACGTCAAGCGGCTGGTCGGCATGCCGGGCGACGAGGTGCGCTTCCAGGATGGCGCGGTCAGCGTCAACGGCGAGACGATCGACGTGCAGATGTTGGGCGACGGCAGCGGCGAGGGCGTGCCGCCCGAAGACGCGGGCCACTGGATGCTGCGCGAAACGGCGGCTGGCCACAGCCGCACCGTCAAGGTCAACCCGTTTCTGCAGGGGCGGCTGCCGGTGGACGGGCTGGGGGCGGCTTGCCATGCGCCGCGCGCCGGGGCCTGGACCTGCCGCGTGCCGGCCGGCTATTACCTGATGCTGGGCGACAACCGTGACAACTCGACCGACTCGCGCGCGTGGGGCTTCCTGCCGCACGAGCAGGTCTACGGCAAGGCGGTGCGGGTGCTGTTCAATCTGAGCGACCTGTCGCGTTCATGGACGGCGCTGTGAGCGGCGCCGTGTCGGGTGATCTGGCCGGGCGCCACATCGTGCTGGGCATGTCCGGCGGCGTGGCCTGCTACAAGTCGGCCGAGCTGCTGCGCGGGCTGGTGAAGGCTGGCGCCACGGTGCAGGTGGTGATGACGGCGGCGGCCGAACAGTTCATCACCGCAGTGACGATGCAGGCGCTGTCGGGCCGCAGCGTCTACACCAGCCAGTGGGACGCGCGCGAGCCCAACAACATGGCGCACATCAATCTCACGCGCGAGGCCGACGCGGTGTTGATCGCCCCCGCCAGCGCCGACCTGATGGCCAAGCTCGCGCACGGCCAGGCCGACGACCTGCTGAGCCTGTTGTGCCTGGCGCGGCCTGTGCACACCTGCCCGTTGCTGATCGCCCCGGCGATGAACCGCGAGATGTGGGCCCACCCGGCCACGCAGCGCAACGCGGCGCAATTGCGTGCCGACGGCACCGTGATCCTCGGCCCCGACAACGGCGACCAGGCCTGCGGTGAAACCGGCGACGGTCGCATGCTCGAGGCGCTCGACCTGCTGGCCGACGTGGTGAGCTTCTTCCAGCCCAAGGCGCTGCTCGGCAAGGCGGTGCTGATCAGTGCCGGGCCGACCTACGAGGCAATCGACCCGGTGCGCGGCATCACCAATCTGTCCAGCGGCAAGATGGGCTTTGCGATCGCGCGGGCGGCCGCCGAGGCCGGTGCGCAGGTCACGCTGGTGGCCGGCCCGGTGGCGCTGCCCACGCCGCGTGGCGTGCGCCGCATCGATGTGCGCAGCGCGCAGCAGATGTTCGACGCCGTGTTGCCGGCTGCAAAGCATCACGACGTGTTCATCGCTACTGCCGCAGTCGCCGACTGGCGGCCTGCCGCGCCGGCCGCGCACAAGATCAAGAAGAACGCCGACAAGACCGTGCCGACGTTCCAGATGACCGAGAACCCGGACATCCTGGCCTCGGTCGCGGCGCTGCCCAAGCGCCCTTACTGCGTCGGCTTCGCGGCCGAAAGCCAGGACCTGCTCAAGCACGCGCGCGAGAAGCTGCAACGCAAAAACGTGCCGCTGGTGGTGGGCAACATCGGCCCGGCCACCTTCGGCGCCGATGACAACGCGTTGACGCTGGTCGATGCGAACGGCCACCGCGAGCTGCCGCGCGCCGACAAGCTGACTCTGGCGCGCCAGCTGGTGGCCGAGATCGCGGCCCGGCTCGCATCGATCACCGCCTGACCGAACCGACCCTCCCGACCCGACTCCCCCGACCCGCCTCATGCACACGATCGACCTCAAGGTACTGGACTCCCGCATGGCCGAGCACTTGCCGGCCTACGCCACCCCCGGCAGCGCCGGCCTGGACCTGCGCGCCTGCCTGGATGCTCCGCTGGTGCTGGAGCCGGGCCAGACCCAACTGATTCCGACGGGACTGTCGATCCATATCGCCGACCCCGGCCTGGCCGCGATGCTGCTGCCGCGCTCGGGACTGGGCCACAAACACGGCATCGTGCTGGGCAACCTGGTGGGGCTGATCGACTCGGACTACCAGGGCCCGCTGATGGTGAGTTGCTGGAACCGCGGCTCCACGGCGTTCACGGTTCAGCCGATGGAGCGCATTGCGCAGATGGTGATCGTGCCGGTGGTGCACGCAATGTTCAGGCGCGTGGACGACTTCGAGGCCTCGGCGCGCGGTGCGGGTGGGTTCGGCTCGACCGGCAAGGCCTGACGGCGTTCCGCCGGGAGCCAGTGCCTCTCGAAACCTCAGTGCAAATCAGTGCAGATCAGTGCAAATGCGTGCCTGACGGCGCCGTGTTCATCACCGTGAACACCGGCTCGCCGACGCTGCCGGCCTCGATCTCTTCTTCCGTGGCGGCGCGCACATCTTTCACCTTCAGATCCAGCTTCAAGGCCATGCCGGCCAGCGGGTGGTTGCCGTCCAGCACGATGTGCGTCGGGTAGACCTCGGTGATGGTGTAGACCGCGTCGGGGCGCATGCCTTGCGTGGCGGCCCCGGGCGGCACGCCGTCGATCTGCATGCCGGCTTCGACTGGCTCGGGCAACAGCGAGCGCTCCTCGAAGAACACCAGCGCCGGGTCGTAGTCGCCGAAGGCGTGCTCGGGCTCCAGCCGCAGTTCGGCCTCGAAGCCGACGGCCTGGTCGGTGAGCGCTTCTTCGACCTTGGCGAGCAGGTCGTCGCCGCCGAAAAAGAACTCGACCGGCTCCTTCAATTCGTCGATCAGCGTGCCTTGGGCGTCTTGCAGCCGCCAGACCAGGCTGACGACACAGGGTGCGGTGATGTTCATCGGCAAATGATCGCACAGGCCACAATCTGCACCATGCAGACCACCCTGGCCCAGACCCTGCTCGGCGGCCTGTCGCCGCAGACCTTCATGCGCCGGCATTGGCAGAAGAAGCCTTTGCTGATTCGTCAGGCCGTGCCCGGTGTCGAGGCGCCACTGTCGCGCGCCCAATTGTTCGATCTGGCGGCGCGCGACGATGTGGAATCGCGCCTGGTCGTGCATGCCGACGACGGCCGCTGGCGGCTGCGCCACGGGCCGTTCAAGCTGCGCTCGTTGCCGAGCCTCAAGCAACCGCGCTGGACCCTGCTGGTGCAGGGGCTGGACCTGCACGTGCAGGCCGCGCACGAGCTGCTGGCGCGCTTCCGCTTCGTGCCCGACGCGCGGCTCGATGACCTGATGCTGTCGTATGCGACCGGGGGTGGCGGCGTCGGCCCGCATTTCGATTCGTACGACGTGTTCCTGCTGCAGGTGCAGGGCCGGCGGCGCTGGCGCATCGGCCGGCTGAAAGATCCGGAGCTCCAGGCCGACGTGCCGTTGAAGATCCTGAGCAACTTCCACGCCGAACAGGAATGGCTGCTCGAGCCCGGCGACATGCTGTACCTGCCGCCACGCTGGGCGCACGACGGTGTGGCCGAGGGCGAATGCATGACCTGCTCGATCGGCTTTCGCGCGCCCGAGCGCGACCGCTGGGGCGCCGAGGTGCTGCAGCGCGTGCTCGACGCCGCCGAGATGGCGCCGGCCCAGGCGCTGTATCGCGACCCGCATCAGGAAGCCACGTCGGCCCCTGCCAGGATTCCAGACACCTTGAACCATTTCACTCAGGAAGCGATGGCGCGCCTGCTCGCCAACCCCCGCGCCGCCGCTTGCGCGCTGGGCGAGGTTTTGACTGACCTCAAGGCGAGTGTCTGGTTCGATGCCGGCAGCGGGTTGGGGCATCATGCAAGCCTGCGTCTGGACCGCCGCACCCGCATGATGTACGACCGCTGGCACCTGTTCATCAACGGCGAGTCGTTCGTGGCTGCCGGTCGCGACGCGACGCTGCTGCGGCGCCTGGCCGACGAGCGTGCGCTGAGCGCGACCCAGGCCGCGGGGTTGAGCGGCGAGGCGCGTGCCTTGGTCAGCGAGTGGGCGCTGGCAGGTTGGCTGCACCCCGTACCGTGACCGTCAGAAAGGAGCCTGTCGATGACTGACGAGATGACATCCGAGCCTCGGCACACCCTGATCACCTCGCGCAGCGAGTTCCACACCGGCCTGCGCAGTGCGTTTGCCGAAGCGGCTGCCCAGGGCTGCCGCGAGATCTGGCTGTGCGACATCGATTTCGCCGACTGGCCGCTCAACGAGCCCGAGCTGATCGAGCACCTGACCCATTGGGCCAAGGCCTACCGCAAGCTCACGCTGATCGCGCAACACTTCGACGAGTTCCCACGCCGCCACGCGCGCTGGGTGGCGTGGCGGCGGACCTGGTCGCACATCGTCGAATGCCGCGCCAACGTCGAACTGGAGGCCGGCAAGATGCCGACGATGTTGCTCGCTCCGGGGCTGGTAACGGTGCGGCTCGTCGACCCGGTTCGCTACCGCGGCAGCGTGTCGCACGTGCCCGCCGATGCGATTCATGGGCGAGAGTTGATTGACGCAGTTTTACAACGCTCAGAGGAAGCGTTCCCGGTGACAAGTCTCGGCCTCTAGGGATAGCCCCTAGCCAAGCTATAATCTAAGGCTAGGCAAAAGAGCCGTTCGGGCTTTCTTGTCTTTGAGCGTCGGGCCTTCTGCCGCAACGCAGAGCTCGCGTCATGACCGGTTACTCTTTGTTCGACTCTTTGTTTTTGAGGATAAATATGAAAACGTCCGTTCTGTTGGGTTCGTTGCTGGTTGCCCTGTCCCTGACCGCTTGCGGTGAGAAGAAGGCCCCTGCAGTCGCCGCTCCTGCCGCTGCCCCTGCGGTGGCTGCCGCGGTCGAGAAGGCTGCTTCGGCCACCGGCGCTGCCGTGACCGCCGCTGGTGATGCCGCTTCGGCCGCTGTGGGCGCCGCTGCCGCTTCCGCCGCCGCTGCTGGTGGTGCTGTTGCCGATGCCGCCAAGGACGCAGCCGGCAAGGCCGCTGATGCCGCCAAGGACGCCGCTGGCAAGGCGGCAGATGCTGCCAAGGACGCTGCCGCCAAGGCGGCCGACGCCGTCAAGAAGCCGTAATCGCCCTGACGGGAAAAAGAGCCGCCGCGAGGCGGCTTTTTTGTGCCTGCCGTTTGATCAGCGTCAAAGGTCGATCCAGCCGCAGCCGACGGCAGGATCGGCCACGACGATCAGCGCTTCGTCGCGGCCCCAGGCCGCTGCCAGCGACCGGCGCACCAGTTCGGGCCGGTTGTTCTGCACGCTGAGGTGAGCCGCCACCAGGTGGCGCAGCCCGCCATGCATGCACGCGGCGAGAATTTGCGCAGAAGTGTCGTTCGCCAGGTGGCCGAAGCGCCCGCCGATGCGCGCTTTCAGCGAGGCGGGGTAATTGGAGGCAGCCAGCATGGCGCGGTCGTGGTTGCACTCCAGCACCAGCGCGTCACACGCCTGCAGGTGCGCGATCAGGTGCGGCGTCATGCAGCCCGTGTCGGTCAGCACGCCCAGGCGGGCGGTGGCTGTGGAACAGCGCAACTGCAGCGGTTCTTGTGCGTCGTGCGGCACGGTGTAGGGCAGCAGCTCCAGTGCGCCGAACGTGATGGCTTCGCCGTCGCGGGCAAAGTGCAGCGGAGCAGGCAGCGCGGGTTGCTCCAACGCACGCCAGGTGCCCCGGCTCATCCACAAGGGGATGTGATGGCGGCGTGCCAGGCCGACTGCGCAGCCGACGTGGTCGCCGTGTTCATGGGTCACGAAGATGGCGCTCAGGTCGGCAGGCACCAAGCCGGCCCGCTCCAGCCGTACTTCGAGTTCGCGTTGCGAGAAACCGCAGTCGATCAGCACCCGGTGCGTTTGAGCCGGGCCGCGGGCCTCGACCACCAGCGCGTTGCCGGTGCTGCCGCTGCCCAGGCTGCAAAAGCGCATCAGCGGTGGGCTTGTCGAACCCGCCGCGGATCCTGCATCACTTCAATTCTTCGACCAACAGCGCGACGATGCGCTTGCCGGCGGCGCCGCTCTCGGGCGCACCTTTCGAATCGAGCACGGAGATGGTGCTGTTGGCGCCCTCGCTCTTGACGGCCACACGGTAGCGCTCGGGGCCGATGTTTTCGTTCTTGTCACCGCCGAACAGCTTGGCGAAGAAGCCGGGCGCTTCCTTGCCGGCCAGCGCCGGGTCGATGTAGCGTACGAAGTAGAGGCCCTGGCCGCGGTCGCGGTCTTCGACCGTGAAGCCGCTGCGGTCCAGCGCCAGGCCGACGCGCCGCCACGCGCGTTCGAAGCTGTCGTCGATCTGCAGCGCCGCCGCCGGCTGCCCGTCCAGCACACGGGCTCGCGCAGGTGGTGCCGACGCATCGGCCACCACGGCCTTGGCCTGCTCTTCCTTGACACCGAGTTTTTGCAGCAGGCGCGACAGGAACTCGGCTTCGAGCTGCACATCGGTGGGGCGTGCTTCCCAACCGGTCTGGTCTTTCTGCAGGCCGCGGTATACCTCGATCATGCCGCGGTGGCTGATGTAAATCTCGGTGCCGTTCGCGGCGCGTTCGACGCGGGTGCGGAAGCGGTCGCGCTCGCCGGTGGAGTACAGGCCGTCGAAAATGCGCCCGACCGTGCTGCGGATGAAGTCCTGCGGCAGCTTGGCGCGGTTCTCGGCCCAGTCGGTTTCCATTACGCCGGAGGCGGCTTGATCGACCATCAGGGTGAAGCCGTTCTCTTTCCAGAAGGCCTGCAACTGTGGCCACAACTGCTCGGGCGTGAGCGGCGTGCTGAGCCAGCGCTGGTTGCCCTGGCGCTCGATGCGCACGTCGCCGATGGCCTTGACGGCGACGGTGGCCACCACCGGCGTGGACGCGGCCGCGGGTGCGCCGGCCTGGAACGTGGCCGCGCTGACAACGCCGCCCTGGGTCTGGTAGCGCGAGTCGCGTGCGAGTTGCGTCAGGTCGGGCGGCACGTCGAGCACGGGCGTCTTGGTGCCCGAGGAACGGTAGTCGACCTTTTCACCGGTGGCGATATTCTCGATGGTGGAGCAGGCACACAGCAGAACGGGCAGCGCGATGGCCAGCGTCACAACGGCGATGGGCGACAAGCGGGCGGAAGCAGAAGCAGAAGCGGAACGGGTCACGGGTGCATCTCCAAAGGGCGGGGCGCCGGCGATAGATCGCGCGGCCTGGCCCATGGTTCAAGAACGATCGGCAAAGAGGCCATGCGGCCGGGGTCTCTGGGCGGGCAGAGACCCTTACAACAGGCCGGCCTGCGCCAGCGCCTGCTCGACCACGGCCTGGCCAGCGGGCGTCAGCGGCGTGATGGGCAGGCGCAGTTTCGCGCCGCACAGGCCCAGCCGTGCCATCGCCCACTTGGTAGGCGCAGGGCTGGACTCAACGAACAGACTCTTGTGCAGCGGCAGCAGCTTCAGGTGCATCGCCGCGGCTTCCTTGGCGTTGCCGGCGATGGCGGCCATGCAGAGCTCGTGCATCGCGCGCGGGGCCACGTTGGCGGTCACGCTCACGTTGCCGTGGCCGCCCAGCAGCATCAGCGCCACGGCGGTGCCATCGTCACCCGAATAGATCGAGAAGCCGGCCGGCGCCTGCTTGATCAGCCAGCAGGCGCGTTCGATGTCGCCGCTGGCTTCCTTGATGCCGACGATGCCGGGCAACTGCGCGAGACGCAAGGTGGTCTCGGGCTGCATGTCTGCAACAGTGCGGCCCGGCACGTTGTAAAGCACCATCGGGATGTCGACCGCCTCGGCGATGGCCTTGAAGTGCTGGTAGATGCCTTCCTGCGACGGCTTGTTGTAGTAGGGCACGACCGACAAGCTGCAATCGGCACCCACCTTAAGCGCGTAGCGCGACAGCTCGATGGCCTCGGCGGTGGAGTTGCCGCCGGTGCCGGCCATCACCGCGACCCGGCCCTTGGCGTGGCCCACGCAGACGCGGATGATCTCGCAGTGTTCTTCGACCGTGACGGTGGGCGATTCGCCGGTGGTGCCGACCACGCCGATGCAGTCGGTGCCCTGGGCCACGTGCCAGTCGATCAGGCGGCGCAGCCCGGGGTAGTCCACGCTGCCGTCTTCAAGCATCGGCGTGATCAGCGCCACGATGCTGCCAACGATGGGTTTCATTCGATTTCCTCTGAATCGACGGATTTTACCCGCCCGCGCGCCGCGCTCTTCGGGCTACAGCCGGTGCCGCGCGGGGCTGGTCGGCGCGGCCGCTTCACGCACCGCCGCAATGCGCTGAATGAAGCGCTCGGGTTCAACGGCGAAGCCGTCTTCGAAAGCCACCACGCGCAGACCGGCTGTGGCAGCGAGCAGTTCGCCAGGCCGCAGCAAGAACTGCGGGTTCGATGGTTTTCCCACGGATTGGTTGCCGACCGCAAAGGTCTCGTAGATCAGCATGCCGCCGTCAGCCACGCTGGCCACGAGGGTCGGCAACAGCTCGCGCCACAGGTAGTTGGTGACGATCACCGCGTCGAAGCGACGGCTAGGCAGGGGCCATGGGCCGGCTTCGATGTCGGCGACGAGTACCTCGGCGATGGCGCGCAGCGGCTGCAGCGCTGCCTCGTCACGGTCCACGCAGGTCACGCGGCAGCCACGCTGATGGAACCAGTGCACGTGGCGGCCCGAGCCGCAAGCCACGTCGAGCACGCTCGCGCCCGCAGGCACCAGGTGCGACCAGCGTTGCACCCACGTCGATGGCGCGAGGCCGGTGTGCGCCGCGCTCATCTCAGAAGCAGTTCCATAACTGGTTCGCCAAGGTCACGGCCACATCGGGCCGCAAATAGGCGGTGAAGACGGCCAGCAGCACCGCAGCCCCGGCGACCCACGCGACGGCGCGGCGGGCCTTCATGTCAACACCGGCACCGGCCGCTTGATGGCCTGCTCGCGGATCGGCAGGTTCACGATCGCCGCGAACACGCCGAGCGCGACCGCGATCCACCACACCACGTCGTAGCTGCCAGTCGTGTCGTACAGCTTGCCGCCCAGCCACACGCCGAGGAAGCTGCCGACCTGGTGGCTCAGGAACACGAAGCCGCTCAGCATCGACAGGTACTTCACGCCGAAGATCTCGGCCACCACCGCATTCGTCGGTGGGATGGTGGACAGCCACAGCAGCCCCATGGCCGACGAGAAGATGTACACGCTCCAAGGCGTCAGCGGCACCGACAGGAATGTGACGATCGCGACCGAGCGCAGCGCGTAGATGCCCGACAGGATGTACCGCTTGGGCAGCCGCGCGCCCAGCATGCCGGCGGTGTAGGTGCCGAACACGTTGAACAGGCCGATCAGCGCCAGCGCGGTGGTCGCCACGTCGGGCGTCAAGCCGTTGTCCTTCAGGTAGCTGGGCATGTGCACGCCGATGAACACGACCTGGAAACCGCACACGAAATAACCCGCCGTCAGCAGCTGGAAGCTCGGGTAGCCGAACGCCTCGCGCACTGCGGCGCCGACACTTTGCTGCGGGCCCTTGGGCGCAGTGGCGACGGGCTCGCGCAGTCCGAACGCCAGCGGCAGGTTCAGCAGTGACAGGCAGCCCAGCACGAACAGCGCGTTCTGCCAGCCCAGGCCGCCGATCAGCCAGTTTTCCACCGGCACCATCAGGAACTGGCCGAACGAGCCGGCCGCGGCGGTGATGCCCATGGCCCAGCTGCGCTTGTCAGCCGCCACGTTTCGGCCGATCACGCCGTAGACGATGGCGTAGGTCGTACCCGACTGCGCCAACCCCAAAACCACGCCGGCGCTGCCGGTGAAGGCCAGGCCCGAGGTCGCCAGCCCCATCAGCACCAGCCCGGCGGAGTAGAGCAGGCCGCCGACGCACAGGACGCGCAGCGCGCCGAATCGGTCGGCCAGCGCACCGGCAAACGGACCGGCCAGACCCCAGGCGAGGTTCTGGATCGCCATCGCGAACGCGAAGGTCTCGCGCGTCCAGCCGCGGTCCATCGTGATCGGTTGCAGCCACAGGCCGAAGCCGTGGCGGATGCCCATCGACACGGTCACGATGGCGGCGCCGCAGATCAGCACCTGCGTCATCGACAACGGGGCTCGGGCTGGCGCAGGGGAGGTCGCGGGAGGGCTCGGATTCATCGCGAGACTCTAGCGGATTCGACCCGCCGCCGCTGCCGCCGTGGTGACACGGCCGGGCAATGAATCGTCCGCTGCAGGGCCATCCCTACAATCCGCCGCCATGGCCACCAAACCCGCAAATTCTTCTTACGGCGAAGCGTCGATTCGTGTGCTCAAGGGGCTGGAGCCCGTGAAGCAGCGGCCCGGCATGTACACGCGCACCGACAACCCGCTGCATGTCATTCAGGAGGTCATCGACAACGCGGCCGACGAGTCGCTGGCGGGGCACGGCAAGCGCATCGACGTGACCCTGCACGCCGACCATTCCATCAGCGTCGAAGACGACGGCCGCGGCATTCCGTTCGGCCTGCACCCCGAAGAGCAGGTCAGCGTTGTCGAGATCGTGTTCACCCGGCTGCACGCCGGGGGCAAGTTCGACAAGGGCTCGGGCGGTGCGTACAGCTTTTCGGGCGGCTTGCACGGTGTGGGCGTCAGCGTGACGAATGCGTTGGCCAAGCGGCTCGAAGTGACGGTGTGGCGCGAGGGCCAGGTGTCGACCTTGGTGTTTGCCGGCGGCGACGTGATCGAGCCGCTCAAGTCACGCAAGGCTGCAGCCGGCGACAAGAAGACCGGCACGCTGGTGCGCGTGTGGCCCGATGCCAAATACTTCGAAGCGGCCGACCTGCCCAAGGCCGACCTGATCCACCTGCTGCGCAGCAAGGCCGTGCTGATGCCGGGTGTGACGGTGACGCTGACGGTAGAGAAGACCGAGGAGAAACAAAGCTGGCTCTACAAAGGCGGCCTGCGCGACTATCTGATGCAGACCTTGACGGCCGACCCGGTGATCCCGCTGTTCGAAGGCGAACACTATGCCGATGGCGGCGAGACCGAGAACTTCGCCGACGGTGAAGGCGCCGCTTGGTGCGTGGCCTTCACCGAAGACGGTGCGCCGATGCGCGAGAGCTACGTCAACCTGATCCCCACCGTGGCCGGTGGCACGCACGAGTCGGGCCTGAAGGACGGCATGTTCGGCGCGATCAAGGGTTTCATCGACCTGCACAGCCTGCTGCCCAAAGGCGTGAAGCTGATGCCCGAAGACGTGTTTTCGCGTGCCAGCTTCGTGCTGAGCGCCAAGGTGCTGGACCCGCAGTTCCAGGGCCAGATCAAGGAACGCCTGAACAGCCGCGACGCGCTGCGGCTGGTGTCGATTTACGTCAAACCGTCGCTGGAGTTGTGGTTGAGCCAGCACGTGGACTACGGCAAGAAGCTCGCCGAACTGGTGATCCGCCAGGCGCAGACGCGCCAGCGGGCATCGCAAAAGGTGGAGAAGCGCAAGGGCTCCGGCGTGGCCGTGCTGCCGGGCAAGCTGACCGACTGCGAAAGCCGCGACCTGAACCTGAACGAGCTGTTTCTGGTTGAGGGCGACTCGGCCGGCGGCAGCGCCAAGATGGGCCGCAACAAGGAGACGCAAGCGATCCTGCCGCTGCGCGGCAAGGTGCTCAATTCGTGGGAAGTCGAGCGTGATCGACTGTTCGCGAACAACGAGATCCACGACATCGCGGTGGCGGTGGGCGTGGACCCGCACGGCCCGAACGACGAACCTGATTTCACGGGCCTGCGTTACGGCAAGGTCTGCATCCTGAGCGACGCCGACGTCGACGGTTCGCACATCCAGGTGCTGCTGCTGACCTTGTTCTTCCGCCACTTCCCGAAGCTGGTCGAGCGCGGCCACGTGTACATCGCCAAGCCGCCGTTGTTTCGCATCGACGCACTGGCGCGCGGCAAGAAGCCGGCCGCCAAGATCTACGCGCTGGATGAAGGCGAGTTGACTGCCACGCTCGACAAGCTGCGCAAGGAAGGCGCGCGCGACAACAGCTGGAGCATCAGCCGCTTCAAGGGCCTGGGGGAGATGAACGCCGAGCAGTTGTGGGACACCACCCTGAACCCGGACACGCGGCGTCTGCTGCCGGTCGAGTTCGGTGCGTTCGGCTTTGCGGCCACCGTCGAGTCGCTCACCAAGCTGATGGGCAAGGGTGAGGCACAAGCGCGGCGCGACCTGATGGAGCTGCACGGCGACGAGGTCGAGGTGGATGTGTGAACGGCATTCGGCTTCGGCCGACGATGCTGTCGGACCTCGACTTCGTCATCTCGGTCGAGCAGGACCCCGCCAACCGCCCCTTCATCACACCCTGGGACCGCACCCAGCATGAAGGCGCGATCCGCTTCCCGGACTTTCGCCACTTCATCGTCGAGGCCGGTGCGGGCTATCCGTCGGCCGGTTTCGTGATCCTGCAGGGTTGCCGCAACCCGCATCGTTCGATCGAGCTCAAGCGCATCGTGCTGTCGCCGGCCCGCCATGGGCAAGGCGTTGGCCGCGCCTGCATCCGGGTGCTCGCGCAGATGGCGTTTCGAGACCTGCACGCGCACCGCTTCTGGCTCGACGTGAAGGGCCTGAACACGCGGGCTCAGGCGCTTTACCGCAGCGAAGGCTTCATCGAAGAAGGCCGGCTGCGCGAGAGCGTGAAGACCGACGACGGCTACGATGCGCTGGTGGTGATGGCCATGCTCGACCGCGAGCACGCGGCTCTGCTGGCCGGCCGGCCGATCGACGCCGCCTGAACAACAAGAGGAGACGACCTTGCAAGCCACGATGATGGACGTGCCGCTGTCGCTGAACAGCCTGTTGGAGCGCGCCGGCCGCTTGTTTGCCGGCAACACGATCGTCTCGCGCCTGCCCGACAAGTCGCTCAAGACTCACACCTATGGCGAATACCACCGGCGCACGCGCGCGCTCGCCTCGGCTCTGCACAAGCTCGGGCTGAAGAAGGGCGAACGTGTTGCCACCTTGAGCTGGAACCACCACGCCCATCTGGAGTGCTACTTCGGCATTCCGGCCGCCGGCGGCGTGATGCACACGCTGAACCTGCGCCTGGCGCCCGACGAGATCGGCTGGATCGCAGGCAACGCGCAGGACCGCTTCCTGATCGTCGACGACATCCTGCTGCCGCTGTACAAGCAGTTCGCGCACCTGCATGCGTTCCAGAAAGTGATCGTGTTCCCGTTCTCCGGCACGCCGGTGCCAGATGGTTTTGCCGACTACGAATCCTTGCTTGCCGACGCTGACCCGGATGGTTTCACCTACGTGGCCAGTGCCGAGACCGACCCCGTGTCGATGTGCTACACGTCCGGCACCACCGGCCGCCCCAAGGGCGTGGTCTATTCGCACCGTTCGACCATCCTGCACACCTTGGTCGGTTGCCTGGGCGACTACTGGGGCCTGCGCGGCAGCGACGTGCTGCTGCCGGTCACGCCGATGTTCCATGCCAACGCCTGGGGCGTTCCGTACGCGGCGGTGATGATGGGCGTGAAGCTCGTCTTCCCCGGCCCGCACCTGCACCCGGACGACCTGCTCGACCTGATGCAGATCGAACCGCCCACCTTGTCGCTCGGCGTGCCGACGATCTGGCTCGGGCTGATCCAGGCCTTTGAGCGCGCGCAGGCGGAGACGCCGGGGCGCTGGAAGCTGCCCTCGGGCATGCGCTCGCTGGTGGGCGGTGCGGCGGTGCCCGAGTCGCTGATCCGCGCGTTTGCGCGCCACGGTATCTGGCTGCTGCAGGGTTGGGGCATGACCGAGACCTCGCCGCTGGCCACCGTGTCGTACCCGCGCGCCGAGTTGCGCGACGCGGGCGATGACGAACGCTTTCGCCGTGCCGCGATGGCCGGCGTACCGGTGCCGCTGGTGGACCTGCGCATTCGCGACGAAGACGGCAATCAGCGTGGCACCGACGCACCGTGGGACGGCAAGACGGTGGGCGAGGTGCAGGTGCGCGGCCCTTTCATCACCGGCTCGTACCACGAGGTTCCGGTCACGCCGGAGAAGTTCACCGAAGACGGCTGGCTGCGCACCGGCGACGTGGCGACAATGGACGGCCTGGGCTTCCTGCGCATCACCGACCGAACCAAGGACCTCATCAAGTCCGGCGGCGAGTGGATCAGCTCGGTCGACCTGGAGAACGCGCTGATGGCGCACCCGGCCGTCGCCGAAGCGGCAGTGATCGCCATCCCCGACGAGAAGTGGAGCGAAAGGCCGCTGGCCTGCGTGGTGTGGAAGGTGGGCCAGTCGGCCACGCCGGAAGAGCTCGGCGCGCACCTGTTGAAGCACGGTCTGGCCAAGTGGCAGTTGCCTGATCGTTATGAAGTGATCGCCGCCGTGCCGCGCACCTCCACCGGCAAGTTCTGGAAGCTCAAGCTGCGCGAGATGTTCCCGCGCTGAAAAGGTAAAACCCTGGCCCGGCGCGGTCTGCGGCGGGCCTTATGATCCGGGCCTGCCTCGGGGCGAGTTCGGCCAAAAGCCGGATGTTTGCCGGAGGCAGGTTGCTTTTCTGCCTTGCTGCGCTGCCTGCGGCGGGCCGGTGTTCAAAGGGATGTTGCCGCATGTACGGTCAGGCCAAGGGACGGGGCAGGGGACTCAGGGGGGCCCTCGTGGGGGTCGTCGGCTTGATCGCCGCCCTGCTGGCCGGCTGCAACAACAACCCGCTGCCCAGCGACGCCGCCGCGTCGAACACCTCGTTCAGCGCCGTGATCGAGAACTCGCCCCGCCACCTGGACCCGACCGCCTCGTACTGGAGCAACGACACCCCGTACACCTACCAGATCTACGAGCCGCTCTACGGTTACCACTATCTGAAGCGGCCGTTCGAGCTGGTGCCCAAGACCGCGCAAGAGGTCGTCAAGCCGATCTACCTCGACAAGGCCGGCAACGTGTTGCCCGCCGACGCGCCGGGCGAACTGGTGGTGGAGAGCGTCTACGACATCCGCATCAAGCCCGGCATCCTGTTCCAGCCGCACCCGGCGTTTGCCGTGGACGATCAGGGCAAGTACCGCTACCACGCCATGAAGCCGGGCGATCTGGGCAATCGCCGCACACCGCTCGACTTCGAAGCCACCGGCACGCGCGAACTGACCGCCGAAGACTTCGTCTACGCCCTCAAGCGCCACGCCACCACGCGCATCACCACGCCGATCTACGGCATCTTCTCCGAGTACGTGCTCGGACTGAAAGAGTACGGCGCGCTCATCAAGCTTGAGGACGCCCAGCTGCGCGCCGGGTTGGACAAGGCCAGTCTGGACAAGCCCTTCCTCGACTTCCGGCGCTGGCCGCTGGCGGGCGCGAGTGCGCCCGAGAAGCACCTGTTCCGCCTTCGCATCAAGGGCAAGTATCCGCAGTGGAGCTACTGGATGTCGATGACGTTCTTCGCTCCGGTCCCCTGGGAGGCCGATGCCTTCTACGCCCAGCCCGGCTTTGCCGCCGTGGGCCTCACGCTGGACACCTGGCCGGTGGGCACCGGCCCGTACATGATGACCGAGTTCATCAAGGACCGGCGCCATGTGATGAAGCGCAACCCGAACTACCGTGGCGAGCCCTACCCCTGCGAGGGCGCGCCCGGCGACAAGGAGGCCGGGCTGCTCGACGACTGCGGCAAGCGCACGCCGTTCATCGACAGCTTCGTCTCCACCATCGAACGTGAGGCGGTGCCGCAGCGCGGCAAGTTCCGCCAGGGCTTCTACGACATCGAGGTGTTCGAGCGCACCGACACCGGGCTGGACTACCTGGTGGCGATGCAGGACTCGGAAGACGTGAAGCGCGAGTACGAACAGAAGGGCTTCCGGCTGCCCAAGTTCGCCGACGTGACGAGTTGGTTGATCGGCTTCAACATGCTCGACCCCACCATCGGCCTGGGCGACACGCCGGCGCAGCAGGCGCGCAACCGCAAGCTGCGCCAGGCGATCTCGATTGCGATCGACTGGGAGGAATACTCGAAGATCTTCCCGAAGAAGGGCGGCGAGACGGCGATGGGCCCCTTGCCCGCCGGCATCGTGGGCTCGCGTCACGGCACCCTCGAAGGCGTGAACCCGGTGACGCACAAGATGGTCGACGGAAAAACAGTGCGCCGATCGATCGACGATGCCAAGCGCCTGATGGTCGAGGCCGGCTACCCGAACGGGCGCGACGCGCAGTCGGGCCGGCCGCTGGTGATCAACTACGACTACTACGCGGTGCCCACGCCGGAGCGCAAGCCCGACATCGATTGGGTGGTTCGCCAGTTCGCCAAGATCGACATCCAGCTCGAGGTGCGCGCCACCGACAACAACCAGTTCCAGGACAAGGTGCGCAAGGGCAAGCACCAGGTCTACTGGCTGGGCTGGCTGGCCGACTACCCGGACGCCGAGAACTTTTTGTTCCTGCTTTACGGGCCGAATGGCAAGACCCGCTCGGACGGCGAGAACACCTCGAACTACGAGAACCCGAAGTTCGACCGCCTGTTCTCGCAGATGAAACTGCTCGACGACGGACCGCAGAAGCAGGCTGTGATCGACAAGATGGTCAAGATTGTGCAGGACGATGCGCCCTGGAGCTTCGGCTACTTTCCGTATTCCTCTTCGGCCGCCCAGACCTGGGTGCACAACCACAAGCCGGCGGTGCTGGTGCGTGACCAGGGCCGCTACCTGCGCATCGACACCGCTGAACGCGTCAAGCGCCTGAACGAATGGAACCAGCCGGTGTGGTGGCCTGTTGGCTTGCTCGGCCTGGCGTTGCTGGCGCTGGTGGTGGTAGCCGTGCGCAGTTTCCGCCGCCGCGAGCGCATGAATGCGCGCGGCGAGATCTTGGCCTGACCAAGCCGAGCTCAGGACGACACCAGGACAACGCGCCGATGCTCCCCTACATGTTCCGACGCCTGATCTATGGCGCGCTTGTCTTGTTGGGCGTCAACCTGGCGACCTTCTTCCTGTTCTTCACCGTCAATACGCCCGATGACATGGCACGCCTGAACATCGGCGGCAAGCGCGTCACGCAGGAACTGATCGAGAAGTGGAAGACCGAACGTGGTTACGACAAGCCGCTGTACCTGAATACCGCCAAAGAGGGCAGCGAGCGCATCACCGAGACGATCTTCTGGGAGCGCTCGGTCTCGCTGTTCACGCTGAATTTCGGCCGCGCCGACTCCGAAAGCGCTGGCGACATCGGCCACGAGGTGAGCAGCCGCATGTGGGTGAGCCTGCAGATGGCGCTGCCTCTGTTCGTGCTGCAGGTCATTGCCAGTACGGCGTTTGCGCTGCTGCTGGTGATGTTCAGGAACAGCCGGCTCGACTTCTGGGGCGTGGTTGCCTGCGTGCTGATGCTGTCGATCTCGAGCCTGTTCTATATCATCGTCGGGCAGTTCCTGTTCTCGCGCGTGCTCAAGCTCGCGCCGATCTCGGGCTACGTGGCCGGGCTGGACGCGATCAAGTTCCTTGCGCTGCCGATCCTGCTGTCGCTGATTGCCCGGCTGGGCGGCGAGGCGCGGTTGTACCGGGCGATGTTCCTCGAGGAGATCGGCAAGGACTACGTGCGCACCGCGCGCGCCAAGGGCCTGGCCGAGATCGTGGTGCTGTTCCGCCACGTGCTGCGCAATGCGCTGATCCCGATCATCACCAGCGCCGGCAGCTACTTGCCGTATGTGTTCCTGGGCAGCCTGGTGTTCGAGAGTTTCTTCGGCCTGCCAGGGCTGGGCGCCTACGTGATCGAGGCGATCAGCAAGCAAGACTTCGCGATCGTGCGCACGATGGTCTTCGTCGGCTCGCTGCTTTACATCGCGACCTACATCCTGATCGACATCGCCTACAGCTGGGCCGACCCCCGGGTCCGGCTGGAATAGCGCGGAAGCGCAGAGCCCCATGCCGAAGTTCGTAATCTTGTGGACCGATGCGGCCATCTGGCTGCTCGTGGCGGCCCTCGTGGCCTACGCGGTGGTGGTGCTGCGCAGCCCGGGCCTGCGCAGCAACTGGCGCAAGGTGTTCCGCGACGCGCCGGCGCTCGCCTCGTCGGTGGTGTTGCTGCTGTGCCTGGTGGTGACCCTGCTGGACAGCGTTCACTACCGGCCGTTGTTGCCACCTGCCGCGGGCACGCAAGGCGCTGCCCCGGCGTACGACACGCGCACGAGTTCGGCGCTCGACTGGGTGTTGTCGGACCTCGTCGAGTCGCGCGAGGCGACGTACTCGCGGCCGCTGGACTATGTCGGCTTCACGAAAGAAACGGCCGAGGTGGGCGGCGAATTGAAGCGGGTCGCGCCACGCCTGGTGCATGGTGGCGCGCACCTGCGCGACCCGGCCAACGAGTGGGCCGGCGACGTGGCCCGGCGCGCCGCCGTCGGGGCGCTGACCGGTGTGGCGGGTTTCATCGTGCTGACTGGCCTGCTGGTGGCCGCGGTGGCGCGCAGCCGGCGCCAGGGTTTCGGCGCGACCCTCGCGACGATCTGGCGCGGCGAAGGCGACATCCCGTGGCGGGTGGTGCTTTGGACCCTACTTTTTGCAGCGCTGCTGATCGGCCCGACCGCCGCGCTGATGGGCCACTACCACGTGATGGGCACCGACCTGACCGGCAACGACGTGCTGTACCAGGCGCTCAAGAGCATCCGCACGGCCTTCGTGATCGGCACGCTCGCGACGGTTGCAACCCTGCCGCTGGCGGTGGGCCTGGGCATCCTGGCGGGCTACTTCCGCGGCTGGGTCGACGAAGTGATCCAGTACCACTACACCGTGCTGTCGTCGATCCCGAACGTGCTGCTGATTGCCGCCTGTGTGCTGATGGTGCAGGTGTTTCTTGACAAGCACCCGGAGCTGTTCGAGACCGGCGTCGAACGCGCCGACCTCAAGCTCTTCCTGCTTTGTACGGTGCTGGGCCTCACCGGTTGGGCCGGGCTGTGCCGGCTTCTGCGCGGCGAGACGCTGAAACTGCGCGAGCTTGAGTACGTGCAGGCCGCCAACGCGTTCGGCGTGAGCCACGGCAACATCATGCGGCGGCACATCTTCCCGAACGTTGCGCACCTGATGCTGATCGTCACAGTACTCGAGTTCTCCTCGCTGATCCTGTATGAAGCCGTGCTGTCCTACGTCGGTGTCGGTGTCGACCCGTCGATGAACAGCTTCGGCGGCATGATCAACCTGGCGCGCAGCGAGATGAGCCGCGACCCGGTGGTGTGGTGGTCGTTCGCGGCGGCCTTCGGCTTCATGGTCAGCCTGGTGCTGGCCGCCAACCTGTTTGCCGACGGCGTGCGCGATGCCTTCGACCCGCGCGCCAGCGCCTTCCGCCCACGCCGGCCGGCACTGCCGGCCGCCAGCGGCAAGGCCGGCTGACCGATTTGCCCACGCCGAGACCCCGATGCTGAACATTGCCGATCTCAAGGTGGCGCTGGACGCCGACGCCGGCCTGGTGAAGGCCATCGACGGGCTGAGCCTGAGCATCCAGCGCGGCGAAACCTTTGCGCTGGTCGGCGAATCGGGTTGCGGCAAAAGCATGACCGCGTTGGCGTTGATGCGCCTGCTGCCCGACAACGGCCGCGTGACCGAAGGCCGGCTCGAGCTGGAAGGGCGCGACGTGTTCGCTTTGCCCGAGTCGCAGATGCGCGCCATCCGCGGCGGCAAGATCGGCATGATCTTCCAGGAGCCAGGCACCAGCCTGAACCCGGTGATGCGCGTGGGCGACCAGATCGTCGAGGCGATCGAGGCGCACACGCCGCTTCGCGGTGCGCAGGCGCGTGCCAAGGCGATCGAATGGCTCGGCCGGGTCGGCATTCCCGAGCCCGAGCGACGCATCGATGAATACCCGTTTCGCATGTCCGGCGGGCAGAAGCAGCGCGTGATGATTGCGATGACGCTGGCCTGCGAACCCGACTTCCTGGTCGCCGACGAGCCGACCACGGCGCTGGACGTGACGATCCAGGCGCAGATCCTCGACCTGCTCAAGCGCCTGCAAAAAGAGCAGGGCATGGGCCTGCTGCTGATCACGCACGACCTGGCGCTGGTCTCGGGCATGGCGCAGCGCGTGGCGCTCATGTACGCGGGGCAGATCATCGAGGTGGCCAGTGCGGCCGAGTTCTTCAACGCGCCGCTGCATCCTTACGCGCGGCTGCTGATGAACGCGCTGCCCGACTCTTCCAAGCGCGGCACCAGCCTGGCCGCCATTGCCGGCACTGTGCCGCCGCTGTGGCAAACCTTCACCGGCTGCCGCTTTGCGCCGCGCTGCGACCGCGTGATGGAAGAGTGCCACGTCACCTTGCCGGAGCTGCAGGACATCGGCGGCCGCAGCGTGCGTTGCCTGCTGTACGCCGACGGGCAGATGCCGCATGACGCGGAGGAGGCCCCCATGCCGCTGCCCGTCGTCGTGGCGAAGAAGCCCGCCGCCGATGCCACCGCGCTGCTGGAAGTGCGCGAACTCAGCGTGCGCTTCCCGATCCGCAAGAGCCTGCTGCGAGGCACGCAGGGTGTGTTCACGGCGGTCGACAACATCTCCTTCAGCATCCGCCCGGGCCAGACGCTGGCGCTGGTGGGCGAGTCCGGCTGCGGCAAGACGACGACCGGAAAGGCGATCGTGCAACTGCTGCGCGGCCAGGCGCTGATCGAAGGCAAAGCACTGTTCAACGGGCACGACCTGTTCACGCTCGAAGGCGCCGTGCTGCGCGAAGCGCGCCGGTCGGTGCAGATCATCTTCCAGGATCCGTTTGCGTCGCTGAACCCGCGCATGCGCGTCTTCGACATCCTCGAAGAGGGCCTGCTGGCGCTGCGCCCGAGCATGGACGCGGCGGCGCGCCGCGCCAGCATCGAAAAGTTGGTCGATCAGGTCGGGCTGCGGCGCGACGCGCTCGAACGCTACCCGCACGAATTTTCCGGCGGCCAACGCCAGCGCATCGCGATCGCACGCGCACTGGCGGTGGAGCCCAAGCTGATCGTCTGCGACGAGCCCACCTCGGCGCTCGACGTGTCGGTGCAGGCGCAGATCCTGAACCTGCTGCGCCAACTGCAGCGCGAGCTGGGCGTGTCCTACCTGTTCATCACGCACAACATCGGCGTCGTCGAGTACATCGCCGACCACGTGGCGGTGATGCAGAACGGGCGGATTGGGGAGATGGGCGTGGCCGAAGCAGTGCTGCGCCACCCTCGATCCACCTACACGCGCAGCTTGCTGGCGGCGGTGCCGCGGATTCAGGTCTCCTGACGGTACCCAACAAGCGCCGACGTGCCCATGGCTCTCGGCGGGCGGCGCCGGGGCAGCGTGTTGCGAGCATCCAACGGCAGTTGGTGTGAAGCCTAGGGACATGCCCTGAAAGGCCCCCGGAAAACTCGCCGCTCCCGTGCGGGTGCGCGCACCAAAATTGCCCGCAAACCCGCATGGCATCTCACTTTTCCTTGCTCCAGCCAGGGCGGGTCGAGGGTCTGAACCGAGCGTGTTGCCAAGCGATCAAGGAATACCCTAGACGGGCCATATTTCCACTCAGTGACAATTGATTTACACGTCTTTGCACGCGCGTCATTACCGACTTACAAGTTGGCACACGACTTGCTGCGGGACTGGGTTCATCAATCATCCACTCAGTGCATCTCAGGAGACTCCATGTTCAAGAAAACGAAGATCTGTGCGGGAGTGATGCTGGTCTGCGGCGGGACGCTTGCATCGTCCACGGTCCTCGCTCAGCAGCAGTTGGATAGGGTCGAAATCACTGGCTCATCGATTCGCCGAATCTCCGGCGAGACCGCTTTGCCGGTCACGGTCATCCGGATCGACGACCTGGCCAAGCAGGGCGTGACGTCGACCGAGCAGGCAGTCCAGTACATCTCTGCCAACCAGTCGAACTTCGGCGCCAGTTCATCCATTGGTGGAACGACGGGTGGCAAGGCGGAAGCCGATCTGCGCGGTCTTGGTGGCCCCACCAACACGAACGCCAACAAGACGCTGGTGCTCTTGAACGGGCGTCGACTGGCGAATCACGCCTTCGATGCGGCTGCGGTGGACTTGAACGCCATTCCGCTCTCGGCGATATCTCGGATCGAGGTCCTGCGTGACGGTGCGTCGGCCATCTATGGCACCGACGCCATCGGTGGTGTCATCAACTTCATCCTGAAGAAGGAACTGGTTGGCCTTGAGGTCAGCGGCCAGCTCACCAAGCCGCAACGCGAAGGCGGCGGCGATACCAAGCGCGTCAGCGTTTCCGGCGGCTTCGGCTCGCTCACCGAACAACGCTTCAACATCATGGGCGCGCTCGATTGGCGCAAACAAAGCGTGCTCGCGGCGGCCGATCGGACGTTCTCCAAGACCGGCATCATCGGTACATCCCGTACCGCAGTCACGAATGGCACCAGTGGTACAGCCTTTCCGGGCGATCTGAACGGATTCGAGCCTTCTGGTCCGCTGTGCGATCCGCCCAACTCGATTCCTAGAAATACCACTCCCACCAACGGCGGCGCGTTCAACAGTTGCCGCTACGACTTTTCGCGCAGCGTCGACCTGCTGACCGAGAACGAACAGGTCACCGCGCTTGTGCGGGGTTCTTTCGCCGTCACGCCGGATCACACTCTGTCGGTGGAGCACCTGCGCGCCAACAATCAGAGCACTGCTCGCGTGGCCCCTGCGCCGACGTCGACGCTGATGCCGGCGACAAGCCCGTTCTTCCCGGCCGGCGCCGCTGGTTCCGCCACACAAGTCATTGTTCCCGACTTCGCGGGCGGCAACGGAACCACGACGGTGCTGGGCGGTGCTGCCAACTGGCGCCAAGTGCCCGCCGGCAAACGCACGAGCGGGGACGACACCACCACCGAGCGCACCATGATCGACATGGAAGGCGTCGTCATTGGTTGGGACTACCGCACGGCAGTCGGCACCACGCAGAACAAGAGCGCGGCAAATGTGAAGCGCGGCTACGTGAACGACGACCTCATTGCCCAGGGCGTTTGGAATGGTGTCATCAATCCTTTCGGGGCTCAGACGGCCGCAGGCACGGCCGCGATTGACGCCGCTCAAGTGGTCTCCGAAACCCAGGTGGGCAAGAGCAAGAACAACTTCGTTGATCTGCGCATTTCGAAGGTCGATCTGATGCAGTTGCCTGCCGGCCCGCTGGGTGCCGCATTTGGCGTCGAGTACAGGACCGAGAAGTCGGGCTTTGAGGCTTTGCCCATCACCTCCACGTTGGGCAGTCTGGGAATCGATCCGGACAGTGACACCTCTGGCAAGCGCAAGGCGGCCGGACTGTTCGCCGAGTTCAGCATTCCGGTCATCAAGGATCTTGAAATTTCCCTCGCGGGCCGCTACGACAAGTACGGCGGTACCGGCGACACATTCAACCCCAAGGTGAGCATGCGCTATCAGCCTAGCAAAGAAGTGCTGATTCGGGGTTCGGCGAACACCGGTTTCCGCGCGCCAACGCTGTATGAAATTTATCAGCCGCAGTCGACCACTTTCACGACGGACAACTACGACGACCCCGTGCTGTGCCCGGGTGGCACGGCCGTTCCTGGCGCCTCGGCCGGTGTCGTCTGCGGCCAGCAAGTGTTGCAGCGCCAGGGTGGGCCCGGCGGAATTGGATTGCCTTCGGACAGCTTGAAGCCAGAGCGGTCGAAAGCGTTTACGGCTGGTGTTGTGTTCGAGCCGTCCCGCAACGTGACCTTGGGTGCGGATTTCTGGAGCATCCGCGTCAAGGACCTGATAAGCGGTTTGCCTGAGCAGGCAGTGTTTGCTGATCCGGCCAAGTTCGCGGGGCGCTTCGTGCGCTGCAGCCAGATTCCTGCGACAGGCGCCGGCATCACCCGCTCGGACATCGACGCCTGCACGGGCTTCCCCGGCATCGGCTACGACCCGATCGCTTTCATCGACACAGCAACCGAAAACCTCGGTGAATTGCGCACCAGTGGCATCGACCTGTCGGCGGCTTGGCGGTCGGGCGCGACGCCCAGCGGCAACTTCGGCCTGTCGATCGAAGGCACATACGTTACCAAGTACCGTTACCAGCGGGAAAAGAACGGCACCTTCATCAATGCCGTGGGACGCTACTCGGACAACGCACCTGTCTTCCGGTGGCAGCACGTGGCCACCGCGTCATGGAACGATGACCAGTTCGGGGTGACCTTGGGACAGCGTTTCAAGAGCGGCTACGTCGACCAGGACGGCGTCAACGTGGTGCAGCGCTACTATCTGTTCGATCTGTCGGCCAGCTACACCGGCGTCAAGAACCTCACTGTCACCGCTGGCGTCTTGAACCTGTTCGATTCGAATCCTCCGCTGTCTGTGCAGAACACGACCTTCCAGCGTGGCTTCGATCCCCGGTTCACCGATCCACTGGGTCGTACCTTCACGCTTCGCATGGCGTACAAGTTCCTCTGATAGGTCCCTGCCGATCCTTTGCTTGAATTGCCCGCTGGCCACAAGCCGGCGGGCATTTTGTTGAGGTCGCCGCTCTACGACCGGCCGCATGGCTGCTGGTAGCATCGCGCCTCCGCCGCAGTCTCTCTGGAGATCCCAGGACATGGATTTTTCGAAGCAGCAAGCCGACCCGAGGCGACACCTCGTGGGCTTCACGCTTGTCATTCTGTTCCACGCCTTCATCGTCTACGCCCTCGTCACCGGCCTGGCCAAGAAGGTGGTCGAGGTGGTGCGCGCGCCGATCGAAACCAAGGTGATCGAAGAGATCAAGAAGCCGCCGCCGCCGCCCGAAATCGTGGTGCCGCCGCCGCCGCGGCTGGAAGCGCCGCCGCCGCCTTTCATTCCGCCGCCCGAGGTGCAGATCGCCACACCTCCGCCGCCGCAACCCACCATCACCGCGGTGCCCACGCCGCCGCCGCCCGCGCCGGTGGTTATCGCGCCAGCTCCACCGCCGCCCCCCGTGGTGGCCGAAGTGGCGCCGCCGCCCCCGCCACCGCCGCTGGCGGCACCCAAGCCACAAGGAATCCAGGCGTATTGCTCCAGCATGCCCAAGCCCGAGGTGCCCGGCGTCGACTTCGTCGGCAAGATCGGGCTGACGGCGCGGGCCACGATCAAGGCCAACAAGATTGACAGGGTCGAGATGGTGCCGGGCTCGTTCACCGGGACCAGCGACCGCAAGATCCAGCGGGCCTTCATCAACGCCGTGAGCACGGCGATGCAGTCCTACACCTGCACCGGCGACAACATCATCGTCGAGCAGCCCTTCGCTTTCACCATCACCAACTGAAGGCCTTGTCACTTTGCGCTCGCGCCCACGAGGCTCCGCGCAACGCACTGGCACCCTTTCTTGACCTTCGATACCTGCAGGAGACCTTTTCCATGACCACCCGTCTGAGCCCCTTGTTCGCCGCCATCACCCTTGGCGCGACACTGTTGCTGGCCCCACTGTCGGCCAGTGCCCAGGACGCCAATCCCGCCAGCGCGGCCGATGCCGCCCCGGCTGCAGCACCGGCGGCACCCGCGGCGGCGCCGGCACCGGCGCCAGCTGCCGCCGTGATCACCAAGGAAACCGTCGACAACCCCTACGGCCTGCAGGCGTTGTGGCAGCAAGGCGACTTCGTCTCCAGGGGCACTTTGATCATCTTGATCATCATGAGCATGGGCAGCTGGTACATCTTGATCACCAAGTTGTGGGAGAGCTTCAAGCTCAGCGGCGAGGCCAAGTCGGCCGGGCGCAGCTTCTTCAAGTCGGCCAGCCTCAACGAGGGCGTCAAGACGCTGAAGGCCGGCAGTGCCTTTCACTTCATCGCCGAGTCGGGTGTCAACGCCGGCGAGCACCACGAAGGCTCGCTGACCGAGAACATCGACCGCAACACCTGGGTCACGATGAACGTGCAACGTGCCGTCGACACCGTTCAGTCGCGCCTGCAGGACGGCCTGGCGGTGCTGGCCACGGTCGGTTCCACGGCGCCCTTCATCGGCCTGTTCGGCACGGTCTGGGGCATCTACCACGCACTCACTGCCATCGGCATTGCCGGCCAGGCCAGCATCGACAAAGTGGCCGGCCCGGTGGGCGAAGCGCTGATCATGACGGCCATCGGCTTGGCCGTGGCCGTGCCTGCCGTGCTGGGCTACAACTGGCTGGTGCGCCGCAACAAGGTGACGATGGACGCCGTGCGAGGCTTCGGCTCCGAATTGCACGGCGTGCTGATGGGCGCCAAGGCCCGCTGAACAACGGCGCCTAAAAAGGAGACTGCCATGGCGATGAGCATCGGTTCGAGCAGCGACGAGGACGAAGTCGTCTCCACCATCAACACCACGCCGCTGGTCGACGTGATGCTGGTGCTGCTGATCATTTTCCTGATCACGATTCCGGTGGTCACGCAAACCGTCGCGATGAGCCTGCCCAAGGAAACCAACATCGCGCGCCAGACCAAGCCCGAGAACATCGAGGTCTCGGTCAACAAGGACGGCGACGTGTTCTGGAACGGTCAGGCCGTGGCCGATAACGAAGCGCTGTTCCAGCGCCTGAAGAAGGTTGTGGTGCTGAACCCGCAGCCCGAGATCCACATCCGCGGCGACGAGAAGAGCCGCTACGAATCGATCGGCCGGGTGGTGTTTGCGTGCCAACGCGCGGCCATCGCCAAGATCAGCTTCGTCACCGAACCGCCTCCGAAAGGTTGATGCCATGGCCATGAACATCGGCTCGGGCTCCGGCTCGGGCGAACCCGAAGTGATGATGGAGATCAACACCACGCCGCTGATCGACGTGATGCTGGTGCTGATCATCATGCTCATCATCACGATTCCGATTCAGCTCCACACCGTCAACCTGAACATGCCGGCCGGCCTGCCGCCACCGGCCACCAAGGAGCCGGTGGTGGTCACGATCGACATCGACTTCGATGGCACGGTGCTGTGGAACGGCGAGGTGCTGGCCGACCGCGCCACGCTCGAAGCACGCTTGAGCAAGGCCGCCGCCGAGCCTGACCAACCGGAGGTGCACATCCGGCCGAACAAGCTGGTCGAGTACAAATCGGTGGCGATGGTGCTGGCCTCTGCGCAGCGACTCGGTGTGACGAAGCTCGGCATGATCGGCAACGAGCAATTTGTGAAGTGACATGAAACAACGTCTCCTCAAGCTGGTTGTGGCTTGCGCGGCTGCTGGCGCAATTTTTGTCGCGCATGCGCAAGAGTCCGTGCGGCCTGAAATCGGCAAGTCCCTGCAGGCCGCAGGCGAACTGATCAAGGGTGGGAAATACAAGGAAGCGCTCGCCAAGGTGCGCGATGCCGATGCGGTGGGCGGCAAGACGGCCAACGAGAGTTACCTGGTCGAGCGCATGCGCATCGCGGCCGCATCCGGCGCCGGTGACCTGGACACGGCAGCGAAGTCATTCGAGGCCCTGAGCACCTCCGGCAAGGTCAGCGCGGCCGACAAGGCGCGCATGGCCGAGTCGATTGCCGGTGGTTACTACCGGGCCAAGGACTACGCCCGCGCCATGCAGTGGAGCCAGCGCTACTTCAAGGAAGGCGGCACCAGCGGCTCGATCCGCACCTTGCTGATTCAGAGCCAGTACCTCAGCGGCGACTTCGCGGGTGCCGCCAAGGAGCTCACCGCCGAAGTGCAGGCCGCAGAGAAGAGCGGCACGCCGCCGGCCGAAGACCGCTTGAAGTTGCTGCTCAATGCCGCGCTCCAGCAGAAGGACAACAACACCTACGTTTACGCGGTTGAAAAGCTCGTCACCTACTACCCCAAGAAGGAGTACTGGGTCGACCTGCTGAGCCGCATGCAGCGCAAGCCCAACTTCAGTGACCGCCTGGCGCTCGATGCTTATCGTTTGAGCCTGGCCACTGGCAGCATGTCGGCCGCGAGCGACTACATGGAAATGGCCCAGCTCGCCCTTCAGGCCGAACTGCCCGCCGAAGCCAGGCAGGTTGTCGACAAAGGCTTTGCGGCCAACGTGCTCGGCACGGGTGCCGAGGCAGAACGCCACAAGCGCCTGCGTGATCTGGTGAACAAGAAGATCGACGAAGAGAAGAAGGCCCGCACTGATAACGAGAAGCAGGCCGCGGCCGACAAGGACGGCTCGGCCTTGGCCAATGCCGGCTTCAATCTGGTGTTCGACGGCCAGGCACCCAAGGGCCTGGCGATGATGCAGCAGGGCATCACCAAGGGCGGCATGAAGCGGCCGGAAGACGCCAAGCTGCACCTGGCCATTGCGCAGCTGACGGCAGGCGATGCCGCCAAGGCCCAAGCAACGCTGAAGACTGTCGGCGGCGCCGACGGTACAGCCGACCTGGCGCGGCTGTGGGCGCTGTACGCCCGCCGCAAGTCCTGACGATCCCAGCGCAAGCCCGAACGGCTTGCGCGCTCGCCCGTTCTACTTGGGCGCGAGCCGGATCGCGCCGTCCAGGCGGATCACCTCGCCGTTCAACATCTCGTTTGTGACGATCTGGTGCACCAGCTTGGCATAGTCGGCCGGCGTGCCCAGGCGGCTCGGGAAGGGCACGCTGGCGGCCAGCGCGTCTTGCACTTCCTGCGGCATCGTGAACAGCATTGGCGTGCCGAAGATGCCGGGTGCGATCGTCATGTTGCGAATGCCGTTGCGCGCCAGGTCGCGCGCGATCGGCAGGGTCATGCCCACCACACCACCCTTCGACGCCGAATACGCGGCCTGGCCGATCTGCCCGTCGTAGGCGGCCACGCTGGCGGTGGAGATCAGAACGCCGCGTTCGCCGGTGTGCTCGGGGGTGTTCTTGCTCATCGCCTCGGCGGCCAGACGGATCATGTTGAAGCTTCCGATCAGGTTGACGGTGATGACCTTCGCGAAGGTGTGCAACGCGTGCGCGCCGTCCTTGCCGACGGTCTTGGCGGCCGGCGCAATGCCGGCACAGTTCACCAATCCCATCAGCTTGCCCAGGCTCACCGCCTTGGCGACGGCAGCCTGGCCGTCGGCCTCCTGGCTCACGTCGCACCTCACGAACTGGGCCACCGAGGCGCCACCGAGTTCATCGGCCAGCGCCTGGCCCTTGTCGGCCTGCAAGTCTGCGATGACGACCTTGCCGCCGTGCGCGGCCAGCATGCGCGCCGTGCCTTCGCCCAGGCCCGACGCGCCACCGGTGACGATGAAGACCTTGCCTGCGATGTCCATGGTGCTCCGCCTCTCTTCGCTTCGATCAGTTCAGCGCCGCCAACGCGCGCGCCGTGATCTCGTCCACCGTGCCGGTGCCACTGATGGCGCGGTACTTCGGTGCTTCGGGCGAACCCGTCTTGCTCCAGTTCGAGTAGTACTCGACCAGCGGGCGCGTCTGGCTGTGATAAACCTCAAGCCGCTTGCGCACCGTGTCTTCCAGGTCGTCGACTCGCTGGATCAGGTCTTCACCGGTCACGTCGTCCTTGCCGGCCAGCTTGGGTGGGTTGAACTTGACGTGGTAGGTGCGGCCCGAAGGCTGGTGCACGCGCCGGCCGCTCATGCGCTCGACGATCGAGGCATCAGGCACGTCGATCTCGAGCACCACGTCGAGCTTCACGCCGGCGGCCTTCATCGCATCGGCCTGCGGAATGGTGCGCGGGAAACCGTCGAACAGAAAGCCGTTGGCGCAGTCGGGCTGTGTGATGCGTTCCTTGACCAGGCCGATGATGATGTCGTCGCCCACCAGCGCGCCAGCGTCCATCACTTTCTTGGCTTCGAGCCCCAGCCGCGTGCCGGCCTTCACCGCGGCGCGCAGCATGTCGCCAGTGGAGATTTGCGGGATACCGAACTTGCGGCAGATGAACGCCGCCTGGGTTCCTTTGCCGGCGCCGGGCGGGCCCAACAGGATGAGTCTCATGGGTCTCCTCGATCAATGGAAGGGTCGGCGAGGTGTTGCAGCCCGCGGCCACAGGTTCGCTCTTCGCATCGAGAATAGCATGCGATTCCCTGCGCCCGACTGACGCCGCGCCTCAAGAAACCCCGCTCGGGAAAGCCCGCTCAGGAAAGCCCGCTCAGGCAAACAGTGCGCGCACGCGGGCCAGGTCTTCAGGCGTGTCGACGCCGGGCCCCGGACGCGAATCGCTGACGTGCACCGCGATGCGCTCGCCGTGCCACAACACGCGCAGCTGCTCGAGAGACTCGAGCAGCTCCAGCGGGCTGACCGGCAAGCTCGGAAAGCGGCGCAGGAAGCCGGCCTGGTACGAGTACAGGCCCATGTGCCGCAACGGCGGATCGGCAGGCAGTTGCTGCAGGCCCGAGGCGCGGCCGTCGCGCCACCACGGAATGGGCGCGCGCGAAAAGTACAGCGCCCGGCCGGCAGCATCGAGCACCACCTTCACGACGTTGGGGTTGTCCAGGTCGGCCGCCGAATCGAGTGCGTGCGCGGCCGTGCCCATCACGCAGTCGGGGTGCGCAACCAGCAGCGCGGCACACGCGTCGATCATGCCGGCGTCGATCAGCGGCTCGTCGCCTTGCACGTTGACGACCACATCGTTGCCGTCCAGGCCTAGCTGTTCGCAGGCCTCAGCCAGCCGGTCACTGCCAGTGGCGTGATCGGTGCGCGTGAGTACCGCGCGGACCCGGTGTGCGACACAGGCATCGACGATCGAAGCGTCGTCGGCCGCCACCACCACCGAGTGCGCGCCGGACAGGGCCGCGCGCTGCGCTACGCGCACGATCATCGGCACGCCGGCAATGTCGGCCAGCGGCTTGCCCGGCAAGCGCGTCGATGCGAGGCGGGCCGGGATCAACACCGTGAAGCTCATTGCGGCTTGCCCGTCATGCGGCAGGGTCGAGCACGCGCGCTTCGCTCTCCAACATCACCGGAATGCCGTCGCGCACCGGAAAGGCCAGCCGGTCTGCGTTGCACACCAGTTCCTGCGTTTCGTGCTGCGGCGGCCGCAGGTGTTCGAGGCGGCCCTTGCACAAGGGGCACACCAGGAGTTCAAGCAGTCGGACTTCCATGGGCGTTCTCGGGTCGACGATCGGGAGGGGTGGGCAGCAGCGCCGCCAGGGCGAGCTCGAAGGTTTCGCCCGTGCCGAAGTCTAGCGCCGCGACCCACACGTTCGTGCGCCCGACGCGGGCCGGGTTGAGCTTGACCGCGTCCTTCTCGGTCAGCACCACGTCGGCCGTGCCGGCGGGCCACGGCAGCTCGTGATAGTCGTGGTGGTCGGGCAAGGCCAGCGGGTCGATGTCCAGGCCACTCGCACGCAGCATGTCGAAAAAGCGCTCGGGCCGCGCGGTGCCCGCGGCCGCGACGATGCGGCGGCCCTGCAGCGCGGTCAATGTCGCGCCACTCGGTGGGTGGCCCGCCCACCAGTCTGCCAGGCTCACCACGCCCGACAGAGAACGGGTTGCGACGTGCCCGGGCAGCGCCGTCGTCGCTGCGGCGGCGTTGTACAGCACCAGCGTGTTCGCCGGCACGCTGCGTGGCAGCAGCTCGCGCAATGGGCCGGCGGGCAGCCACCAGCCGTTGCCCGCGCCGCGCTCGTCGAAGACCAGCACCTGCACCTCCCGGCCCAGGCGCCGGTGCTGCAAGCCGTCGTCGCTGACGATCACGTCCACGGCCGGGTGCGCCTGCAGCAGCGCGTGACCGGCCGCAACACGGTCACGCCCGACCAGCACCGGCACACCGGTGCGCAGCCGCAGCAGCAGCGGCTCGTCACCGCAGCGGGCGGCGGGGGTGTCGGGTTGCACATCCACCAGGGCGCTTTCGTTGCCGCCGTAACCGCGCGAGATGACGCCCGGCGTGAATCCGCGCCGACGCAGCAGGCCGACGAGCGCGATCACCGTGGGTGTCTTGCCGGCTCCACCGGCGACAAGGTTGCCGACCACCACCACCGGCACCGGCAGGTGCTGCGTGGGCAGCAGGCCCGCCCTGTAAAGCGCGCTGCGCACCGAAGAGAGCAGGCCGTACAACGCCGCGGCCGGCAACAACAGAATGGCCAACGGGCCGCGCGACAACCACGCTGCCTGCAGGCCCTGCCACCCGCCGCGTGCAAACTCGGCCACGCCGTTCAGCGTCGTTCAGCGCGACTCGCCGCCCGACGGTGACTGGGTCGCAAAGGTCAGGCGCGCCAGGCCGGCGCGGCGCGCGGCGTCCATCACGTTGACCACGCTCTGGTGCGCGGCGGTGGCATCGGCCGAGACGATCACGACCATCTCGGTCGAGCCCGCGGCAGCGGCCGTCAGTTCGCTGGCCAGCAACTCGACGCTGCGGCCGTCGACCGGCTTGCGATTGACGGCGTAACGGCCGTCGGCGGCCACGGCGACGATGATCTCGCGCGGCCGGTCACGTGCCTTCTCGGCATCGGCCGCCGGCAGCGTGATCTGCAACTCGGTGAACTTCGAGTAGGTGGTCGACAGCATCAGGAAGATCAGGATCACCAGCAGCACGTCGATGAACGGGATCAGGTTGATCTCGGGTTCTTCGGTCCGCGCCTTGCGGAAGTGCATCGCCATGATCAGCTCAGGACGCCGCCGTTCGCAGCGCCGAGAAGCGCATCAGGTGCGGCACCATGCGGTCAGCGGCCTGTTCCATGTCGAGTGTGTAGGCATCGACCACACCTCGGAAGTACTTGTAGAGCATCAGCGACGGGATTGCGATGATCAGCCCGAACGCGGTGTTGTACAGCGCGATCGAGATGCCGTGCGCCAACAATGCCGGGTTGTTGCCGCCGGTCGGTGCCTGCGAGCCGAAGATCTCGATCATGCCGATGACCGTGCCCAGCAGGCCCAGCAGCGGCGCGGCCGAGGCGATGGTGCCAAGGGCATTGAGGTAGCGCTCCATGCGATGCACCGCCGCACGGCCGGCGGACTCGAAGGCGTCGCGCAGTCCCTTTTCATCGATGCGCGGTTCGGCCACCATCGCGCGCACGCCAGCGGCCAGCACCGAGCCGAGGATCGAGTTGGCGGCCAGCTTGTTGACGACGTCAGCCGAAGGCAGGTGGGCGCGCGTGACCGACATCACCTCGTCAAGCAAGCGCCCCGGTGACACGCGCGATTTGCGCAGGCTGGAAAGCCGTTCGAAGACGATGGCCAGTGCCGCAATGGAGCACAGTAGCAAGGGCCAGATAGGCCAGCCGGCGGCTTGTATGATCGCAAACAATCGTGCCCCTTCAGTGAATTTCAGTGAGAGATGCTGGATTTCGGGTCGGTGGATTATGGCCTGCCCTTGGCACGCAGCCGACCCGGTGGCGGCCCCGAAGCGGAGCGACTTTCGTGAGTTCGGAAGCACCTCGCGCCGTCATCACACTCGGGTTCGCAAGCAATCCACCGCTGCTGTGGACAACTTTGTGGGCAACCGGACTTCAGTCCGCGCAGAGCCCCGAAAATGCTGGCCTCGTGACAGATTGCTCAAAGATTAAGCATGGAAATGGCTCGTCGAAATGTCGTTGAAACCGATCAGTGGGGCGCTGAAATGTCAAGCCGTGCGCCAGCCCAGTGCCAGTGCGGTGCGGCAGTGTTCATTCCGCGCCGAGCCTGGGTTTGCCGATGAATGAGGCGCCGGGCAACGGCGCGGCGCGGCTTGTCTGGAGCGTGGCCGCGCTGGTGCAGGCGGTGGCCGATGCATTGGCCGCGCGCTTCAGTCCCTGCGCGGTTCGAGGCGAGGTGACGGGCTTTTCCAGGGCCGCCAGCGGGCACTGCTACTTCAATCTGAAGGACGCGAGCGGCGGCACGGCCTTGTTGCGCTGCGCGATGTTCCGTCGTGCCGCCGCGCTGCTCGACTTCATGCCCCAGGATGGCCAGCTTGTCGAGCTGCGTGGCCGCCTGGGCGTGTACGAGGCGCGCGGCGAACTGCAACTGGTGGTCGAATCGATGCAGCGCGCCGGCACCGGTGCACTCTATGAGCAGTTCCTGAAGCTGAAGGCGCGGCTTGAGGCCGAAGGGCTTTTCGACCCAGCGCTGAAGCGGCCGTTGCCGGCGTTCCCGCGCCGCATCGGCGTGGTCACATCGCTCGGTGCGGCGGCTTTGCGCGACGTGGTGACCACGTTGGCGCGGCGTTCACCCCACGTGCAGGTGCTTGTCTATCCAAGTGCCGTGCAAGGGGCGGAAGCCCCCGCCGCCTTGTGCGCGGCGCTGGCGCTGGCAGCACGGCGCAACGAGGTCGACACCTTGATCCTGTGCCGGGGCGGTGGCTCGCTGGAGGACCTGTGGGCCTTCAACGACGAGCGCGTGGTGCGTGCGATCCGCGCCATGCCGATGCCGCTGGTCTGCGGCGTGGGCCACGAGACCGACGTGACGCTGGCCGACTTTGCCGCTGACCTGCGCGCGCCCACGCCCACCGCAGCGGCTGAACTGGCTGCGCCCGCCACGGACGCCTGCATGAACTCGTTGGGCGCCATCGCGGCGCTGCTGCAACGCCGCGTGCACGACCTGCTCGACGGCCGCGCGCAGCGGCTCGACACCTTGGCCTTGCGCCTGACGCGGCCTGCCGAGGCGATGCGTCGCCAAACGCAGCGGCTCGACATGCTGGCGCACCGGCTGCTCGCCGCCACGCGCCGCGCGGTGGAGCAACGCCGTGGCCACGCGGCCCATCTGCAAGACCGACTGGTGCGTGCGACATCGGTATCGACGTCGATGCGAAACCAACGCCTGGTGTCGCTCGAAGCGCGCCTGACCGCACTTGACCCGCAACACGTGCTGGCGCGCGGTTATGCCTGGCTCAGCGATGCAAGCGGGAGGCCGGTGCTCGGTGTGGCCGGGCTCGAGCTCGGTGCCACGCTGCAGGCGCGCCTGGCCGACGGCACGGCGAGCGTGGCCGTGACCGGGATTCACCCCGCGCCGAAACGCAAACGCTGACCGCTGCGCCGGCCCGGGCATCGGGCTTCGCATGGCTTTGATCTGCTGCCTACAATGTGAAGTATTCCCGCCACCTTCCCTCAGAGGACCCCCATGGAACACACACTGCCCGCGCTGCCCTACGCCATCGACGCCCTGGCTCCCCACCTGAGCCGCGAGACCCTGGAGTACCACCACGGCAAGCACCACAACGCTTATGTCGTGAACCTGAACAACCTGCAAAAGGGCACTGAGTTCGAGGCCATGAGCCTGGAAGACATCGTCAAGAAGTCTTCGGGTGGCGTGTACAACAATGCCGCACAGATCTGGAACCACACTTTCTTCTGGAGCTGCATGAAGGCTGCAGGCGGTGCTGCGCCCAAGGGCGCGCTGGCCAAGGCCATCGATGCGAAGTGGGGCAGCTACGCGGCCTTCAAGGAAGCCTTCACCAAGAGCGCGGTCGGCAACTTCGGGTCCGGCTGGACCTGGCTGGTGAAGAAGGCCGATGGCTCGGTCGATATCGTCAACACCGGCGCGGCCGGCACGCCGCTGACCACGGCCGACAAGGCGCTGCTGACCATCGACGTGTGGGAACACGCCTACTACATCGACTACCGCAACATGCGGCCGAAGTGGGTCGAGACCTTCCTGACTTCGCTGGTGAACTGGGACTTCGCCGAAGCGAACTTCGCCTGACGCCTGACGCCTGACGCCCTGACCCTGCCCCGCGGCCCGCAGCCGCGGGCGCTGGTTGTTCAGTTGCCGAACGGCGCGCCCTTCAGCACGCTGCCGGGCTTGATGCCACGCTTGGTGAACCAGCCTTCGTTCATTTCAAGAACGAAGCGCACCGGCTTCTTCGAACAGTGGCTGTCGAGCGTCTGCGGCTTCATGGATTCGATGTTGACGATGCTGCCGTCGTCGGCCAGAAAAGCGATCGACAGGGGCAGCAGCGTGTTCTTCATCCAGAAGCACTGCTGGCCCGCCTGTTCGAAGATGAACAACATGCCTTCGTTGGGCCCCATGCTAGGGCGGTGCATCAGGCCGATGCTGCGCTGATCGGGCGACTGCGCCACCTCGGCGCGGATCAGGTGCATGCCGGCGCTGAGCTGAATGGCGGGCAGCTTCTGCGGCCCTTCCTGTGCCAGCGCGGCAGTAGCCCAGCCCAGCAGGAACAGCGCCAGCCCAGGTAGCGTCATTCGGTTCATCGATTTAGCCTTTCCAGCGAAACGGAAACGCCAACTGGCGCAAGAACCCGTTCGGCACGTAGTCGCCCAACACGCCGTAATGTTCGGGCCACTCGCGATCGGATTTGACGGCGGTGCCGAACAGGTGGTCGAGGAACGCGAAGTGCGCGGCGTAGTTCTTGTCGAGCGCGGCATCGTCTTGCGAATGGTGCCAGTGGTGGAAGTTGGGCGTCACGATCACGTAACGCAGCGGCCCCAGCCGCACGCTGACATTGGCGTGGTTGAACACCGCCTGGAAGCCGACGATGATGATGTAGGCATCGATCACCTCCTTGCTGAAACCCAGCACGTAGATCGGTGCCAGCACCAGGGTGCGGGTGATGATCAGCTCAAGGATGTGCTGGCGCGAGCCGGCCAGCCAGTCCATGCTCTTCACGCTGTGATGCACCGCGTGCAGCCGCCACAGCAGCGGCACCTCGTGGTAGGCGCGGTGCGTCCAGTCCTGCACCAGGTCGGCCACCAGCACGATCAAAAACACCGCCACGAAGAAGTTCAGGTTCTGCACCCAGCCGCGCACGCCGTCGTTGGCAGCCCAGCCGAACAGCTTGTGCACCAGCAGGTTGGTGGCCAGCAGCACGAAGCCCACGATCATGTGGTTGACGATGAAGTGGTGGAAGTCCGTCTGCCACTCCGGCCGGAACACCGGCTGGCTCTTGCGCAGCGCGAACAGCTTTTCGATGAAGACGAAGATCAGGGTCGAGCCGAGCAGGTCGAGGATGAACCAGTCCAGCCCGATGTAGGGCGTGTTGTCGGCAAAGTCGTTCACCGGCACTTTGTGGCCGCCCAGCGCCAGCGTCATCCCGATCAGCACAAAGGCACCCAGTGCGAGCCAGCGCGCCCGGCCGCGGATGATGTTGAACAGCGAGATCGCGCCGGCGAGCACCAGCGAAGCCAGCATCAGCTGGCGCATCACGTCGACGTTGTAGGACTTGCGCAACTGCGGCGTGGTCAAGTACTCGGGAAAGTGAAATGCCAGCACCCCCAGAAAACACAGGATTGCCAGCGAAAGAGCGACCACGCCCGAGATCATTCCGTGCCCCGGCCGCAACTCGCCGTGTGACTCGGTCAGCTGGTTCAGTTTTTCAAGCTCTTTCATCCCTGCGCGCCCTTTTCATTTGGTGCTCATTATGCGGGGCCGGGCTTCAATCGTGGGCTTGCCAAGCGTCACCCCATAGACCAAGATCGGGTCAGGGATTCAGAGGCAGCACAAAGCCCGGACACGATTGACCCACTCGCGCCATGACCGCTTCTTCCTCCCCGGACCCGGCTGCAGCCCTGGGCCGTCTGATCGTCGGCCTGGACGGCGGCGAAGGCGCGTTCGCAGCGGTCGTGCTGGAGATGCTGAATCGCCTGGAGGCACTGGTCGCGGTGAAGGAGCTCGCCACCGGCCGCTACGTTCACGTCAACACGCGCATGGCGGCGCTGTTCGGGCGGACTCCGCAAGAGATGCTCGGCTGCACTGATGCCGAACTGATGGACGGCAGCCAGGCGGCGCAGTTCCGTGTGGCCGATCAGGCTGCGGTGGCGCAGGCCAGCACGCTGCCGGTCGAGCACCGCATCGAGCGCGGCGAGCAGCGGCGCGAGTTCAGCGTGACGCGCATGGCCATTCCGCGCAGCGGCGGGGGCATGCCCAGCCACTTGTGCAGCATCTGGATCGAGGTCTCTCAGGTGCGCCAGCGCGACGCCCAGATGCAGCGGCTGCTAGGGCAACTTGAGCAGCAGCAGGCTGCCAACGAAGCCATGCGGCGCGAGAGTCAGGACCACGCCGTTCACGACGACTCGATGGGCCTGTACCAGCGCACCCACTTCGACGACCAGTTGCGTCGTGAGGCCGACTTGTCGGCCCGCGAGCACCGCCAGTTTTCGCTGGTTTCCATCGTGCTCGACCCCTTGCCTGCCAATGTGCTGCAGCAGGGTGCCGAGGGCCGGGCGCGCATCCTCGAAGCGCTGGGCCGGCTGCTGCGCAGCAACACGCGGGCGATGGACGCGTCGTGCCGAGTCGATGAAGACCGCTTCGCGGTGCTGCTCTCGGGCGTGGGGCTGGCCACTGCGCATTCGCGCATGGAGGGGTTGAGGCGCCAGTGCGCAACGCAGATCGTCGCGCTGAACGGCCAGGACCTGGGTTTCAGTGTCGCCATGGGAGTGGCCAGCTTTCCGCACACGGCGGCGACCCAGGAGGCTCTGGTGGCGGCCGCCGATGGCGCACTGGCTGAAGCAATTCGGCGCGGCGGCAATTGTGTTGCGCTGGCCGGCATCCGGTTCGAGCCCGTCTGACCTGGCGACGACCTGGCGACGACGCGGCGCGACAGAGTTTCAGCGCCAAAGAAGGGGCTCACGCCGCCTTCAGCAGCTCGAGCACGGCCTTCCATTCGTCGGGTGTCACCGGCGTGATCGACAAGCGGTTGCCGCGCCGCAGCACCACCATGCTCGCCAGTGACGGCGCCTCGCGCATTTGGGCCAGGCCCAGCAGCGCCGTCTTGCGCACCAGCCGCACGTCCACATGCAGCCAGCGCGGCGCGGCCGGGCTGGCCTTGGGGTCTTGGTAGGGGCTTGCCGGGTCGAACTGGGTCGCGTCGGGGTAGGCCGCGCTGGCCACTTCAGCCAGGCCGGCGATGCCGGGTTCGGGGCAGGACGAGTGATAGAACAGCACGCCGTCGCCGACGCGCATGTCGTCGCGCATGTAGTTGCGCGCCTGGTAGCTGCGCACCCCGACCCACGGCACCGTTCGAGACGGTGCGTTGGCGAGGTCGTCGATCGAGCACTCGCCGGGCTCGCTCTTCATCAGCCAGTAGTTCATGGGCGGTGGAAAGGCGCAAGGGCAGATAAGGTGTCCGCCGCGAACCGAGAGCCGCATTCCTGAACCCAGGTAGTTCAGGTGGGCGAGGTCAGCCCGGCCTTGGGTTCATCTGACGCGAGACGATCACGCCAGCCGGGCGATGTTCCAAGCCCTTGCTCGCAAGAGCATCGGTTCAAGGAAATATAAAGCTCTCGCAGACGCGACGGACAGAATCATTCTACGTCGCACCGCGTGAGCCGCAGCGCTTCTGCGCAGGCAATTGCGCTCGACCGAAAGCAAAAGTCAGAGCAATTGACCGTCGGCCCCAAGGGCGTGGTCAAGGCGCCGCACCAGACTGTCGATGTCGACAGCGCCGCCAGCCGGCGCTGCGTGCGCAGGGGCACGCTCGGTCGGTGCAAACGCCAGGTTCAACGCCGCCAGCACGGCAATGCGCTCGCGTGCCTTGACCTTGCCGCCATCGCGGATCGCGCTCATCTCGCGGTCCACTTGCGCCACCGCGGCCAGCATCGCCGACTCGCGGCCTTCGGGGCAGGACAGGATGTAGCTCTGCCCCATGATGCTCACTTCCATCTGCTTCACCGAGCCTCCGTGCGGCTGTCGCCGCCCACCTCGGCATCGGCAGCCGGCTCGGTGGGCAGGCGCGAAAGCAGGGTGTCGATGCGGCCGCGCGCCGCGTTCAGGCGCGAGCGCAGGTTGTCGCGCTCCAGCGTGACCGCCGCACATTGCTGTTCCAGCAGGGCGTGCGTGCGACGCAACTCGTCGTGCCTAAGCAGCAGGCGTTCCACACGTTCGGCCAGGTCTTCTAGGGTGGGCATGTCTTGGGGCGGATTGAGCCGCTGAAACATTGTAGGTGGCGATGCACACCCCCCCGATGGATCACTCGTCCTTCGGGCCGAGTGGCATCGGCATCGTCGCCAGGCGGTTCGGGTCGGTGCTGTGCCACAGCGCGCCGGGCGCGGTGTCGACGATCGATGACGCGGCGCGCATCAATGCCAGGCTGGCGTGCGAGCCGATCTGGCGCAGCGATTGAAGGTGGCGTTGCGTCCAGACCTTGGAGGCGCCGCACTGTTCGCAACTGAACACGCCGAGCAGCACGCCGTTGACCGAAAAGCAGATGCCGAGCTTGGAATGGATGTCCAGCGGCACGATGTAGCCGCTCTGCAGGTCCACCAGCGCCGGGTGGGCGCGCGCGTCGGGCGCCACCACGCAAGCGTCGCGCAGCAGGGCCTGAAAGAACGGCCCGATGTCGGCGTTCGGAATGTCGGGGGTGGCCACCATGCCGTCGCGATTCGCGTCGTACATGGCAGCGCAGCGCAGCACGCGGCCGAACTGGGTGTCGATGAAGAACCACACGCCGGCTCGCGAGCATTCGATGTGGCCGGCCATGAAGCGCGCAAGCCGCTCCAGGAACTGCGCGCTGTCGATCTCGCCGCGCTCGAGCTGGCTGGAAATCGTCTGCAGCGCGGCGGCTTCGGTCATGGCGCCTTCATTATGAAGCGCCTGCCAGCCTCGGGGAAGGCCCGCTGGCGGCGGCCGGCCGGCGGTTCGATCAGTTCGAGAACTTGTAATCGGTTTTCGACTTGGCGCGGATCTCGTCGCGGAATTTGGCCATCTTCATCTGGCCCAGACGCTGCTCGATCTGGCCCTTGACTTCTTCGATCGGCGGGAATTTGGCGTCGCGCGTGTCGTCCAGGCGAATGATATGGAAGCCGAACTGCGACTTGACCGGCGTCTCGGTCATCTCGCCCTTCTTCAGCTTGACCATGGCCTGAGAGAACTCAGGCACATACGAGCCCGGTGCGGCAAAGTCGAGGTCGCCACCGTTGGCGCCCGATCCCGGGTCCTTCGAGCTCTTCTTGGCCAGGTCTTCGAACTTGGCGCCGCCCTTGATCTGCGCGATCAAGGCTTTCGCCTCTTCTTCCTTCTCGACCAGGATGTGGCGCGCGCGGTATTCGGTGCCGGCGGACTGGCCCTTGAACTTGTCGTACTCGGCCTTGACCTCGTCATCGGTGACCGGGTTCTTCTTCTGGTAGTCGGTGAACAACTCGCGGATCAGGATGGTCTGGCGCGCCAGTTCCATCTGCGCCTTGTACTCGGTCGAGCCGGTCATGCCGCGCTTTTCGGCTTCTTGCACGAACATCTCGCGCAGCACCACCTCGTCGCGCACCTGGGCTTCGAGCTCGGGGGTCTTGGGCTGGTTCTGCTTGACGGCCTGGGACATCAGCGCATCGACTCGCGCCTTGGGCACGGCCTTGCCGTTTACCACGGCGACGTTTTGAGCCCGGGCCAGCAGCGGCGCGCCCAGCCCGACGGTGATGGCCACGGCCATGGCGATCGTGGAGACGCCGAGGGCGATGGAAGTTGTGTTCATGGGCGGGTGCCTTTCAACGCTTTTTGGGGGAGGGTGATGGAGGAAACCCGCAGGGGCGCAATGCGGCCGCGAGGGGCAAGGAAAAGCCAAGGGGAACAGGGCAAGGGTCAGGGGTCGGCAGGGGCGCGGGCATCGATGGCGAGTGCATGGATGCCGTGCTGGATCTGCGAGCGCAGCGCATCATATACGAGGCGATGCCGGGCCACCCGTGACAAACCGTTGAAGCGCTCGCTGACCACCTGCACGCTGAAGTGGCGCCCTTCGGCGGCACCGGCATGGCCGGCGTGCAGGTGGCTGTCGTCCTCCACGCGCAGGCTCAGCGGTTGCAGCGCGGCGTTCAGCGTGGTCTCGATGTCGTGCGAAGAAACGGCCATGGTTTGATTGTTCATGGAGCCTTGCCGGCGCCGTCGGCGGGCTCGGCGGCGGCTTCGGGTTGCAGAAAACGCGACATGTAGAAGCCCTGCGCCACCGTGAACAACAACATCAGACCCATGCCGCCGAAGAGCTTGAAGTTGACCCAGGTGTCGGTCGAGAAGCTGTACGCGACCACCAGGTTGATCACGCCCATCGCGACGAAGAAGGCGATCCACGAGAGGTTCAGGCGCTTCCAGGCCAGTGCCGGCAAGTGAAGCTGTTCGCCCATCATGGCCTGCAGCAGGTTCTTGCCGAAGAAGGTGGCGCTGACCCAGAACGACAGCCCCATGGCCCAGTAGAGCACGGTGGGCTTCCACTTGATGAAGGTCTCGTTGTGGAACCAGATCGTCGCGCCGCCGAACACCACCACCAGCGCCAGGCTGATCCACAGCATCAGGTCGATCTTCTTGCCGCGCAGTTTCATGATCACGATCTGCGCCAGCGTGGCCACGATCACCACCACGGTGGCCAGAAGCACCGGCGCTTCGTTCGGGCCGACGATGCCGCCCGACACGATGGCGCCGAAATGGTCGGTCGCGAACTGGGCGGCCCAGTCCTTCTGGCCCTTGGCGTAGTTGTAGGTGCCGAAGAACAGGAAGATCGGCAGGAAGTCGAGCAGCAGTTTCATGGAGGGGGCGCGTCGCGTTGCGCGGCCAGGTGGCCGCCGGGTGCCGCGCGTTTGGGCGACAAGTTGAACGTCAGGTTTTGGGGGCGAAGTCTATCGCGGCCGAGTTGATGCAGAAGCGCTCACCGGTCGGCTCGGGCCCGTCTTCGAACACATGGCCCAGGTGCGAGCCGCAGTTGTTGCAGCGCACTTCCACGCGCACCATGCCGTGCGTCTTGTCGACCACGCGCTCGACGACCTCGCTGTTGACCGGCGCAAAGTAGCTCGGCCAGCCGCAGCCGGCGTCGAACTTGGTGCCGGCGTCGAACAGCGGCGTGCCGCAGCCGACGCAGTTGTACTGGCCTTTGTCCCAGTGGTCCCAGTACTTGCCGCTGAACGCGCGTTCGGTGGCGGCCTGGCGCGCGACCTGGTATTGCACCGGGTCGAGGGTGGCGCGCCACTCGGCGTCGCTTTTGGTGACGTTTCGGGTGACGTTGTCAGGGCGGTCGTCAGGTCGGCTCATGATGAACAGGACACCTCGATGGATTGGGCCCACTCGGGCGGGAAGGCGGCGTACGCGGCCGACTCGGGTTGTTCGTCGAACGGCCGGCTCAGAACTTTCTGCAGGCGTTGCACTTCGGAGAAGTCGCCCGCCTGGGCCTGGCGGATCGCCACTTCGGCCAGATGGTTCCGCAACACGACGTGGGGGTTCACGCGGTTCATTGCAAGGCGGCGTTCGCCGTCCACGCTGCCTTCGAGGCGCAAGCGCCCGGCGTATCGCAACGCCCAGGCGTCGAAGGCGTCGCGGTCGATGAACATGTCGCGCACTGCCGAGTTGTCCGCGGCGGGCGCGCTGCCGAAGCCGCCCAGGCGGCGGAAGGTGATCGTGAAGTCGGCCTTGTCAGCAGCCATGAGCTTGAGCAGGTCGTCCACCAGTTCGCGGTCGGCGTCTTCGCTGCTCCGCAGCCCGAGCTTGGCGCGCATGCGCGCCATCAGTGCCTGCGGGAACGCGGTCTTGTAGGGTTCGAGTGCTGCCAGCGCGGCATCGGTGTCGCCGATCAGCGGCAGCAGCGACTGCGCCAACGCGTGCAGGTTCCAGAAGCCCACGTTCGGCTGGCGCGCGTAGGCATAGCGGCCCTGGTGGTCGGTGTGGTTGCAGATGTGGCCGGGGTCGAATGGGTCCAGAAAGCCGAACGGGCCATAGTCGATCGTCAGCCCCAGGATGGACATGTTGTCGGTGTTCATCACGCCGTGGCAGAAACCGACCGCCTGCCAGTCGGCCATCAGCTCAGCGGTGAGGCGCGCCACGGCTTCCAGCAATGCGGCATGCGGCTTCGCGGCATCGGCGCATTCCGGGTAGTGGTGCTCGATCACGAAGTCGGCCAACTGGCGCAACTGAGCGTGCTGGTCGTTGTGCGCAAAGTGCTCGAAGTGGCCGAAGCGGATGAAGCTGGGTGCTGCGCGCGTGACCACCGCGGCGGTTTCAAGCGTTTCGCGCCGCACCGCCAACTGCGTTGAACCGGTGATGCACAGCGCGCGTGTGGTCGGGATGCCCAGCCCGTGCATCGCTTCGGAACACAGGAACTCGCGGATCGACGAGCGCAGTACCGCGCGCCCGTCGCCCATACGTGAGTACGGCGTCAGCCCCGCGCCCTTGAGCTGCAGCTCCATCGGCCCGTTCGGCGTGTTCATCTCGCCCAGCCACAGCGCACGTCCGTCGCCCAACTGCCCGGCCCACACGCCGAACTGGTGACCGCTGTAGACGCTGGCGAGTGGCTGCATGCCGTCCCACGCGGCGTTGCCACTGAAGACCTGCAGCGCGTTCCAGCCTTCGCGCTGCGCCCAATCGGCCGGCAGGCCCAGCAGCGCGGCACAGTCCGGGCTGGTCGCGACCCAGTGCGGCTCGGGCAGCGGCTGCGGCGGCAGTTCGGTGAAGAAGCTGCTGCCCAGCGCACGGAACCGGTTCGACCAGGTGGGCGCGGCGCCGGTCGGGTCGGCAGTGGGCGGTGACAGCACGGCGTTCATGGACCGTGAGTTTATCGAGCGAGGCTTCACGGGCCGACGGCAGGGGTAAAGTGCAAGGCGAACCCGGCTGGCCATGTCTCCGCCGGGACAGGCCGGCTCCGAGGCCGCACCCTAGAATCGCACGACCGTTCTTTTCCTCGTTTCACCCAGCCCATCGACAGAGGACCGCACCCATGAGCGCCCAATACGAAGTTCGCGGCCCGGTGGCCGTCATCACGCTGGACAACCCGCCCGTCAACGGCCTGGGCCACGAGACCCGCCTCGGCATCGCGAACGGGCTCGACAAGGCGCTTGCCGATCCAGCGGTCAAAGCCATCGTTCTCACCGGCGCTGGCAAGGCCTTTTCGGGCGGCGCCGACATCCGCGAGTTCGGTTCGCCCAAGGCACTGGCCGAGCCCAACCTTCTCAGCGTGATCCTGGCTCTGGAAGCGAGCAGCAAACCTACCATCGCCGCGGTGCACAGCGTCGCGATGGGTGGCGGGCTGGAACTGGCGCTGGGTTGCCATTACCGCGTGGTGTCGCCTGGTGCGCAGATCGCCATGCCGGAAGTCAAGATCGGTTTGATCCCGGGGGCCGGCGGCACGCAGCGCCTGTCGCGTGTGCTCGGCGTGGAGAACGCGCTGAACATGATCGTCAGCGGCGAGCCGGTGAAGAGTGAACTGCTGGCCGCCGCGCCGGGCCAGAAGCTGTTCGACAAACTGATCGACGGCGACCTGTTGGCCGGTGCACTGGCGTTTGCCGCCGAGGTGGCCGACAAGCGACCGCTGCCCTTGGTGCGGAACCTCAAGGTCGAGCACCCGAACCCCGACGCCTACTTCCAGTTCGCACGCAACACCGTCGGCGCGATGTCGCGCAACTTCCCGGCGCCGCTGAAGTGCGTCGAGGCGGTCGCCGCGTCGGCGAAGATGAAGTTCGACGACGGCATGAAGTTCGAGCGCGAGCTGTTCCTCGGCCTGATGGTCACGCCCGAATGCAAGGCGCTGCGCCACGCCTTCACCGCCGAACGCGCCACCACCAAGATCCCCGACGTTCCGGCCGATACGCCGGTGCGCGACGTCAAGAAACTCGCCGTCATCGGCGCCGGCACGATGGGCGGCGGCATCGCGATGAACTTCCTGAACGCCGGCATCCCGGTGGTGATGCTCGAGATGAAGCAGGAAGCGCTCGACAAGGGTGTGGCGACGATCGCCAAGAACTACGAAGCGCAAGTCAAGAAGGGCAAGCTCAAGGAAGCCAAGTACAAGGAGCGCATGGCGCTGCTGAGCACCACCTTGAACTATGGCGACCTGAAGGACGCCGACATGGTGATCGAGGCCGTGTTCGAAGAGATGGGCGTGAAGGAAAAGGTCTTCAAGACACTCGACGAGGTGATGAAGCCCGGCGCGATCCTGGCATCCAACACCTCCACGCTCGACGTCAACAGAATTGCCAGTTTCACCAAGCGCCCGCAGGACGTGATCGGCACGCACTTCTTCAGCCCCGCCAACGTCATGAAGCTGCTTGAAGTGGTGCGCGGCGAAAAGACCGCGAAAGACGTGCTCGCGACCGTGATGGCGCTGGGCAGGAAGATTAAGAAGACCTGCGTGGTCTCGGGCGTGTGCGACGGCTTCATCGGCAACCGCATGATCGAGCAGTACTCTCGCCAGGCCGGCTTCCTGCTCGACGAGGGCTGCACACCGGCGCAGGTCGACAAGGCGGTCGAGAAGTTCGGCTTCGCGATGGGGCCGTTCCGCATGGGCGACCTGGCCGGCAACGACATCGGCTGGGCGATCCGCAAGCGCCGCTACCAGGAAAAGCCGAACATGCGCTACAGCAAAACGGCCGACCTGCTGTGCGAACTGGGTCGCTATGGCCAGAAGACCAGCGCCGGCTGGTACGACTACGTGCCGGGCAAGCGCGACGCGATCCCGTCGGCGGTGGTGGTCGAGATGCTCGAGAAGCACCGCGCGGCGCAAGGCATCCAGCCGCGCAAGATCGGCGATGAAGAGATCGTGCAGCGGCTGGTGTTCTCGCTCGTCAACGAAGGCGCGAAGATCGTCGACGAAGGCATTGCGATGCGCGCCTCCGACATCGACATGGTCTACCTCACCGGCTACGGCTTCCCGCTCCACCGCGGCGGGCCGATGTGTTACGCCGATACTTTCGGCCTGTTCAACGTGGTCGCTGCCATGAAGCGCTTTGCGGCCAACCCGAACGACGACGCCGAGTTCTGGAAGCCCGCGCCGCTGCTGGCCAGGCTCGCGGCCGAAGGCAAGCCTTTCAGCTGACCGCTCTCAATCGCACCCGCACCGGAGAACCCCATGACCCAAGCCGTGATCGTTTCCACCGCCCGCACGCCGCTCGCCAAGAGCTGGAAGGGCGCCTTCAACATGACGCACGGCGCCACCTTGGGCGGCCACGCCGTCAAGGCTGCGGTCGAACGCGCCGGCATCGAAGCCGCCGAGGTCGACGACGTGATCATGGGCTGCGCCAACCCCGAGGGCGCGACCGGCGCCAACATCGCGCGCCAGATCGCGCTGCGCGCCGGTTTGCCCATCACCACCAGCGGCATGACGGTGAACCGCTTCTGCTCCAGCGGGCTGCAGACGATCGCGCTGGCCGCGCAACGCATCATTGCCGGCGAGGGCGAGGTGTTCGTGGCCGGCGGCGTGGAGAGCATCTCGTGCGTGCAGAACGAGATGAACACCCACATGATGGCCGACAGCTGGCTCAAAGAGCACAAGCCCGAGATCTACTGGAACATGCTGCAGACGGCCGAGCAGGTGGCCAAGCGATACAAAATTGGCCGTGAACGCATGGACGAATACGGCGCTGCCAGCCAGCAGAAGGCCTGCGCCGCGCAAGAGGCCGGCAAGTTCAAGGACGAGATCGCGCCGATCACCGTGACCGCCGGCATCGCCGATGCAGTGATGGGCCTGCGCACCAAGGAAGTGACCGTCAGCGTCGACGAAGGCCTGCGCGCCGGCACCACCGCCGAAGGCATTGCGGGCATCAAGCCGGCGATGCCCGGCGGCGTTATTTCGGCCGGCAACGCGAGCCAGTTTTCCGACGGCGGCGGCGCCTGCGTGGTGATGAGCGAGCAGCTCGCCTCCAAGCGCGGCCTCAAGCCGCTGGGCCGCTTCCTCGGCTTTGCAGTGGCCGGCTGCGAGCCGGATGAGATGGGCATCGGCCCGGTCTTCGCGGTCCCCAAGGTGCTCAAGCGCCTGGGGCTGACGGTGGCCGACATCGACCTGTGGGAATTGAACGAAGCCTTTGCGGTGCAGGTGCTGTACAGCGCCGACACGCTGGGCATTCCGATGGACCGGCTGAACGTGAACGGCGGCGCCATCGCGGTCGGCCACCCGTATGGCGTGAGTGGCCAGCGCCTCACTGGCCATGCGCTGATCGAAGGCAAGCGTCGCGGCGCCAAGAGAGTGGTCGTGACGATGTGCATTGGTGGTGGCATGGGCGCGGCGGGTGTGTTCGAGGTGCTGTGACCTTACTGCTCCGTGCCGGGTTGGGGTGTGCCGCGCTGCTGCTGTGCGGCGCCGCTGAACTCGCCTGGGGCCAGGCCGTCAAGCGCGATCCGGCCGCACCCGCCGATGCGTATTGCACTGAGTTGCTCGCCGGCTTGAACCAGGCGTTGGCCGCGCGCAAGGTCGACTCCTTTCTGGCCGCGTCGAACCTTTACGAGACAGGCCAGTGCGTCGGGCGCAGCGAAGCGCGCGCGCTGGAGTTCCTCGCCCAGGCCGCGCGCAGCGGCAGTGCGCTGGGGGTGCGGCGCCTGGCGCGCCGCTTTGCGCTCGGGCAGGGCGTGTCGCAGAGTTACTCGAATGCAGGCGCGTGGCTGGCCGGCAAGGGCGGCTCGAACGAGCCGCTGCAGCCCTGGGACTATTCGATCGGCTACGCGTATGCCGTGCTGAGCGAGGTGCTGGCGACGGTGCAATACCCGGCCGGCGACCTGCGCGGGGCGCGCGAAGCCGCTTTCGTGCTGGAAGTCAACGCGCTGCGAGCGCGCCAGATCAGCCTGAAGCCGACCGCCGAGGGCGCTGACCAGCAGACCGAGCTGTACACCGCATTGGCGGCCGCGTTCAATGCGCGCCTGCCCGAGGTGGTGAAGGCACTGCCGTCGCCCGACCCGAAACTCCTGGTGAATGCGCGCGTGGCCATGCCGGTGGCGCTGCGCTTCAAGGGCGGCGGTTCGATCGACGTGCTCGAAGACGAGCCCATCCTGAGATGACTTGAGCTGACTTGAGCTGAATTGAGGTAACCCGATGACGTACCGCCGCACGGCCGACTTTCTGCTCTACGACTGGCTGAACGTCGAAGCGCTGCGCCAGCGCACCCGCTTCGCCGACCACTCGCGCGAGACCTTCGACTCGGTGCTCGACATGTGCGAGCGCCTCGCGCGCGAGAAGGTGGCGCCGTTCAACCGCCTCGTCGACACCGAAGAGCCGTGGTTCGACGGCAACCAGGTGCACCTGCCCGAAGCCAGCCACGCGGCCTCGCGCGCGTATGCCGAGTCGGGCATGCTGGCGGCGGCGCAAGACTATGAATGGGGCGGCATGCAGTTGCCCTGCGTCGTGCAGATGGCCGCGAACAGCTTTTTCTCCAAGGCCGGCATCGGCGTGGGCGGTGCCGGCATGCTGACCAGCGGCAACGCCAACTTGCTGATCGTGCACGGCACCGAAATGCAGAAGCAGGTGTTCGCGCGCAATCAGTTCGGCGGTCGTTTTGCCGGCACGATGTGCCTGTCCGAACCGCAAGCCGGCTCCAGCCTGTCCGACATCGTCACCCGCGCTGTGCCCGACGGTGCGGAATTTGCCGACGATCCGCTCGGCTCGCGCTACCGGCTGCGTGGCAACAAGATGTGGATCTCCAACGGTGAGCACGAGCTGACCGAGAACATCATTCACCTGGTGCTGGCCAAGATTCCGGGCGCCGACGGCAAGCTGGTGCCCGGCACGCGCGGCATTTCGCTGTTCATCGTGCCCAAGAAGCTGGTCGATGTGAACGGCGCGCTGACCGGCGAACGCAATGATGTGGCGCTGGCCGGCTTGAACCACAAGCTCGGCTACCGCGGCATCCCGAACACGCTGCTCAACTTCGGCGAGGGCAAATTCCCGGTGCGCGCGGCCGCGGGCGGTGGCATTGACGGCGCCGGTTCCGGCGCCGTGGGCTACCTCGTCGGCCAACCGGGCGAGGGCCTGCGTTGTATGTTCCACATGATGAACGAGGCGCGCATCGCCGTCGGGCTGGGCGCCACGATGCTCGGTTATGCGGGCTACGAGGCCAGCCTCGACTACGCGAAGAACCGGCCGCAGGGCAGACCGGTGGTAGGCAAGGGCGGCAAAGACGCCAACCAGCCGCAGGTCCGCATCATCGAACACGCCGACGTGAAGCGCATGCTGCTGGCCCAGAAAAGTTACTGCGAAGGCGCGCTGGCGCTGGAGCTGTACTGCGCGCGGCTGGTGGACGAACACCACACCGGCACGGCCGACACGGCCGCAGAGGCCGGCGTGCTGCTCGAGATGCTGACGCCGATCGCCAAGAGCTGGCCCAGCGAGTGGTGCCTGGAAGCCAACAGCCTGGCCATCCAGGTGCTGGGCGGCTACGGCTACACGCGCGACTTCCCGGTCGAGCAGTACTGGCGCGACAACCGGCTGAACATGATCCACGAGGGCACGCACGGCATCCAGGCGCTGGACCTGCTGGGCCGCAAGGTGGTGATGAACGGTGGCCAGGGGCTGCAGATGCTGGCCGCCCGCATCAACCAGACGATCGAGCGCGCGCTGGCCCTGCCCGACCTGGCCGAACACGCCAGCGCGCTCGCCGCGGCGCTGAAGCATGTGGACGGCGCGAGCAAAGCCGCCTGGGCCACCGGCCAGCCCGAAGAAGCGCTGGCCAATGCCACGCCCTACCTGCAGGCCTTCGGCCACACGGTGCTGGCGTGGGTGTGGCTGGACGTGGCGCTGTGTGCGCAGGCACGCTTGGGGCCTGGTCAAGCTGAAGGCAGTGCCGACGCGGCCCTGCTGCATGGCAAGCTCGCGGCCTGCCGCTACTTTTTCCGCTACGAGCTGCCGCGCATCGGCGCCTGGCTCGGGGTGGTCGAAACTCGCGACGCCACTTGTCGCAACATGGAAGAAGCATGGTTCTGAAACTCTCCACCTCGCGCCTTGCCACGCTGACCTGGGTGCTCATCTTCGGCGGCATGCTGATGCTGGCGCTGGGGCTGGTGGTGCGCCGCAGTGATGAAGCGCTCGGGCTCGGCATCGCCACGGTGTCGGTCGCCGCCATCGTGGTTGGCGTGGTGCTGATCTGGGTGCGTTCGCGCAGGGAAGGCGGCGCCAAGCCATGAGCGGCGGGGCCGCTGCCGTGCGCGCGCTGGCCTTCTGGCTTGCGGTCGGGTGCGTACCAGGTGCGTGCGCGCAGACATTCCAGTTCCCGACCTACCGCAGCGCAGCCGAAGTCGACGAAGCCTGCCAGCGCCTACTGGCCGACCAGAAGCAGACTGAAGCGCACCTCACCGAGTGGCCGGCGGAGCGCGCCGCCACAGTGCTGCCCGAACTCGATGCGATGCTGCGCCGCTATGAAGACACGCTCGGCCCGCTGGCCCTGCTGGCCGGCGTGCACCCCGACAAGGCGATTCGCGATGCCGCCGATGCCTGTGAGGTGGGCTACCAGGCCTTCAGCAGCGCCTTCTTGCAGAACGCCGGCATCCACGCCTTGCTGAAGCAGGTGCAGCCGGCCGACGAGATCGACCGGCGCATGCAACGCGACCAGCTCGATGCCTTCGAAGACTCGGGTGTGGCCCTGGCCGCCGATGCCCAGGCACGTGCGCGCGAGATCAATGTCGAGATCACCCGCCTGGGTCTGGACTTCGAGCGCGCGGTGCGCGAAGACAAGACCCAGCTCGCCTTCAGCGCCGCCGAGCTGAAGGGCGTGCCGCGTGCGGTGTGGCAGCGCGCGCCGCGTGATGCCCAGGGCCGCTACCTGCTCGGGCTCGACAGCCCCACTTCGGTTCCGGTGATCCAGGGCGCACGCAACCCGACCACGCGCATGCGCATGTGGCGCGCGTTCCAGAACCAGGGTGGCGCCGGCAACCTGAAGACCCTGGCGCAACTAGGCCAGTTGCGGCGCGACTATGCGCGCCTGTTCGGCTTCGACTCGTATGCCGATTTCCTGCTGCGCCGCCGCATGGCGCAGAACGAAGCGCAGGCGCAGAGCTTTCTCGACAGCGTGAAAGCCGCCGTCGCCGAGCGCGAATTGGCCGACCTGATGTTGCTGCGTGCGGCCAAGGCACGCGACTTGAAGAAGCCTGCGTCGGCCACCGTGCTGCAGCGCTGGGACGTGGCGCACTACACCGAGCGCGAGCGGCGCGCGCGCTTTGCGGTGCGGCAAGACCAGTTCCGCGCCCACTTCCCCCCCGAGGCCAGCCTGAAGTTCGTCTTCAAGCTCGCCGAGACGCTGTTCGGCGTGAAGGTCGAGCCATTGCAACAGACCTTGTGGCATGCCGACGCGCGCGCCTACAGCGTGAACGACAGCGCGACGCAGGCCTTCCTGGGCACGCTGTTCGTTGACCTGTACCCGCGCGCCGACAAGTACAACCATGCGGCGGTGTGGTCGTTCCGCAGTGTGTCGACGCTGGCGCAGCGCAGCCCGGCGGCCGGCCTGGTGGTCAACTTCAACCGGCAAGGGCTGTCGATCGACGAACTCGAGACGCTGCTGCACGAGTTGGGCCATGCGCTGCACACGCTGCTGTCCAACACGCGCTACGCGTCACAAGGCGGCACGAACGTGGTGCGAGACTTCGTTGAAGCGCCCTCGCAGATGCTGGAGGACTGGGTCTACGACCCCGACGTGCTGAAGCTGTTCGGCCAGGTGTGCAAAGCCTGCAAGCCGGTGCCCGCCGCGCTGATCGCCAAGGCCGACAAGGCGCGCCAGTTCAGCAAAGGCATCGCGGTGGCGCGCCAGCACCTGTTTGCCAGTTTCGACCTGGCGCTGACCGGCAAGGACGCACCTGAACCCATGGCGCAATGGGCATTGATGGAGGGCGCGACACCGCTGGGCCACGTGGATGGCACCATGTTCCCGGCCGGCTTTGCCCACCTGGCCAGTGGTTATGCGGCCGGCTACTACGGCTACCTGTGGAGCGAGGTGCTGGCCGAAGACCTGCGCACCGCCTTCAAGGGCAAGCGGCTCGACGCCGCCACCGGCCGCCGCTACCGCGACAGCGTGCTGGCCCAAGGTGGCGAGGTGGCCCCCGAGGACCTGATGCGCCAGTTCCTGGGCCGGCCCACCGACAGCAGGGCGTTCTTCGACGCGCTGAAGCGGCCCTGATCAATCTGACCGAGCCGATCAACCCGAAAACACCCCAACACCCCAAAGCACCCGAAAGAGGACGTCACCATGAGCACCCCGATCCAGAAACTCTTTGACCTGAGCGGCAAGACCGCACTCGTCACCGGCGGTTCGCGCGGGCTGGGCCTGCAGATCGCCGAATCGCTGGGCCAGGCCGGCGCGCGCATCCTGCTCACGTCGCGCAAGGCGGTTGACCTGGAAGAGGCCGCGGCCCACCTGCAGGCGCAAGGCATCGACACCCGATGGATCGCGGCCGACGTGAGCCAGCCGGCCGAGATCGCGCGCGTGGCCGACGAAGCGCTGCAGCGCCTGGGCGACATCGACATCCTCGTCAACAACGCCGGTGCCACCTGGGGCGCGCCGGCCGAAGACCACCCGCTGGAAGCCTGGGACAAGGTCATGAACCTGAACATCCGCAGCATCTTCCTGATGAGCCAGGCGGTGGGCAAACGTTGCATGATCCCGCGCCGCCAGGGCCGCATCATCAACGTGGCGTCGATTGCCGGGCTGTCGGGCAACGGCCCGGAGATGACCATGGTCGCCTACAACACCAGCAAAGGCGCGGTCGTCAACTTCACGCGTGTGCTGGCGGGCGAGTGGGGCAAGCACAACATCAACGTCAACGCGCTGGCGCCGGGCTTCTTCCCGAGCCGCATGACCAAGAGCACGCTCGACCGCTTCGGCGTTGAAGGCCTGGCCAGCCACGCGCCGCTGCGCCGGCTGGGCGACGACGACGACCTGAAGGGCGCAGCGCTGCTGTTTGCGTCGGCCGCCGGCAAGCACATCACTGGGCAGATCCTGGCGGTCGATGGTGGCGTCAGCGCCATTCACGGCGCTTGATCGCAGGGGCTGCGCGCATGAAGTTCAAGGTCCACATCCCCTTCGTCGAGCACCTCGGCTTCGAGTTGCTGCGTTTCGAGGACGGCCAGGCCGAGATCGCGCTGACGCCGAAAGACGAGCACCTGAACAGCTGGAACGTGCTGCACGGCGGCGTGAGCATGACCTTGCTGGATGTGGTGATGGCGCACGCCGCGCGCAGCGCCGGCATTCCGAGTTCGGCGCGCAGCGCCGGCATTCCGAGTGCCGCGCGCAGCGCCGGCATTGCGCCGGCCGGCGGTACCGCTGCCGCGACCAAGAGCACACCCGACCCGCGCGGCGTCGTCACGATCGAGATGAAGACCAGCTTCATGCGCCCCGGCGTGGGCCGGATCGTTGCGCACGGCAAGCTGCTGACGCAGACGCCGACGATGGCGTTCTGCGAAGGCGCGCTGATCGACGCCGAGGGCGCCCTGGTGGCGCATGCCACCGGCACCTTCAAATATTTGCGCGCGCTGCCGGTGGGCGAGCGCAAGGTCAAGCGGCTCAATGCGTCGGACTAGGAGAACCCCATGACTGAGATGAACAAGCAGATCCTGTTGGACTCGCGCCCCGAGGGCGAAGCCAGTGTGGCCAATTTCAAGCTGGTCGACACAGCGGTGCCCGCCGACGTGGCTGAAGGCCATGTGCTGGTGCGCCACCACTACCTCTCGCTCGACCCCTACATGCGCGGCCGCATGAGCGACGCCAAGAGTTACGCACAGCCCCATCCGCTGGGCACGGTGATGATCGGCGGCACGGTCGGCGAGGTGGTTCTGTCGCGCCATGCCCGCTACAAGCCGGGCGACATGGTCGTGGGCATGGGCGGCTGGCAGCAGTACAGCGTGGTCGATGCCGAGCGGCCCGGCGCGCTGCGCAAGGCCGATACCACGCACATTCCGCTGTCGGCCTACCTCGGCGCGGTGGGCATGCCGGGGGTCACGGCCTGGTACGGCCTGGTCAAGCTGTGCGACCCGCAGCCCGGCCAGACGGTGCTCGTCAGCGCCGCCAGCGGCGCGGTCGGCAGCGCGGTGGGGCAACTGGCCAAGGCACGCAGCTGCCGCGCGGTGGGCATTGCCGGCGGCGCAGACAAGTGCCGCTACGTGGTTGAAGAACTCGGCTTCGATGCCTGCGTGGACTACAAGGCGCACGCCGATCCGAAGGCCCTCTACAACGCGCTCAAGGACGCCACGCCAGACGGTGTGGATGGCTACTTCGAGAACGTCGGCGGCACGATCCTCGACACCGCGCTGGCACGCATGAATGCCTTCGGCCGGGTTGCGCTGTGCGGCATGATCAGCGGCTACGACGGCCAGCCGATTCCGATGGCGCACCCGCAGTTGATCCTGCAGTCGCGCCTGCGCATCGAGGGCTTCATCGTCAGCGAGCACATGGAGGTCTGGCCCGAGGCGCTGCGCGAGCTGGGCGGTTTGGTGGCCAGCGGCACGCTGCGCTACCGCGAATCGGTGGCCCAGGGCATCGAGGCCGCGCCGGAGGCGTTTCTCGGGCTGCTCAAGGGCAAGAACTTCGGCAAGCAGCTCGTCAAGCTGGTCTGAACGCCGTGGCTGCGCCTTCTACCGCCGCGACCCACGACGTCACCAACCAGGCCACTCCGCTGTCGGGCCACAACGTCTATGCGGGCGACCGCGCGCTGCGCGATGCACTCGCTTTCCATTTGCCGGGTGCGGCCGATGGCCACCGCCATGCGCTGGGCGCGCTGCTGGGCACGGCTCAGATGCAGGAGCACGCGCGCCTGGCCAACCTGCACAAGCCGCAGCTGCACACGCACGACCGGTTTGGTCATCGCATCGACGAGGTCGAATTCCACCCCAGCTACCACGCGCTGATCGGCGCGGCGATCGGCGCCGGCCTGCACGCCACCCCGTGGGCACAAGGCTCCGGCGCACACATCGAACGCGCTGCGGCCTTCCTGATGTTCACCGAGCTCGAACCGTCGGTGCTGTGCCCGATCTCGATGAGCTACGCCGTGACCCCCGCGCTGCGCGCCAATGCGCCGCTGTTCGACGCCTGGTTCGGCAAACTCACCAGCACACACTACGACGCACGGCCCTTGCCGGTGCAGGCCAAGACCGGCGTGACCATGGGCATGGGCATGACCGAGAAGCAGGGCGGCTCCGACGTGCGCGCCAACACCAGCACCGCCACGTTCGAGGAAGACACGCCGTGGGGAAGGCGCTATTCGCTCGTCGGCCACAAATGGTTTTTCTCGGCGCCGATGTGCGACGCCTTCCTGGTGCTCGCGCAGGCGCCCGGCGGGCTGAGCTGCTTTCACCTGCCGCGCTGGCTGCCCGACGGCACCCGCAACGCGGTGCACATCCAGCGCCTGAAGGACAAGCTGGGCAACCACGCCAACGCCAGCTCCGAAGTCGAGTTCGCCGGCGCGCACGCCTGGCTGGTCGGCGAAGAGGGGCGCGGCGTGCAGCAGATCCTCGAGATGGGCACCTTGACCCGGCTCGACTGCGCGCTCGGCACGGCCGGGCTGATGCGCCACGCGGTATCGCTCGCGCTGCACCACACCGATCAGCGGCGCGCGTTCGGCAAGGCGCTGATCGAACAACCGCTGATGCGCAACGTGCTGGCCGACCTGTGCATTGAAAGCGAAGCCGCCACCGCACTCGCGCTGCGCCTGGCGCGCGCGGTGGACGCCGTAGACGACCCGTTCGAACAACTGATGCGGCGCCTCCTGACGCCGGTGGCCAAGTTCTGGGTCTGCAAGCGTGGCAGCGCGCTGGCGCAGGAGGCGATGGAGTGCCTGGGCGGCAACGGCTACGTGGAAGAGCACGGTGCCGGCACGATGGCGCGCATCTACCGCGAGATGCCGCTCAACTCGATCTGGGAAGGCGCCGGCAACATCATGGCGCTGGACCTGCTGCGTGCCTTGCGCAAGCGCGGCCAGCGTGAGGCCGACGTGGTGCACGCACTGGCGACGGAACTCGCCAGCGCGCGTGGCGCGAACGCTGCGCTCGACAACTTCAGCGAACGCCTGCTCGCGCGCGTGGCCGAAGCCGCCGACGTGGGAGGCCTCGACGAAGAACGGGGCGCCCGCCGCCTGGCACAGGACCTTGCGTTGGCGGTGCAGGGTTCGCTGCTGCGCCGCCACGCGCCCGACGCGGTGTTCGACGCCTTCTGCGCGTCGCGCCTGGCCGGGCAGGGCGTGCAAGTGTTCGGCACGCTGCCGGCCGGCGTGGACCTGGGCGCGATCCTGCGGCGTGCGATGCCGAACTGAAACAAACCAACGCGGAACGGGCCACCTCCATGACAGAACTCATCCTCCACCACTACGCCACCTCGCCGTTCTCCGAGAAGATCCGCCTCATCATGGGCTTCAAGGGGCTGGCCTGGCGCTCGGTGCACATTCCGCAAATCATGCCCAAGCCCGACGTGCTGGCGCTGACCGGCGGCTACCGCAAGACGCCGATCCTGCAGATCGGTGCCGACATCTATTGCGACTCGGCGCTGATGGCGCAGGTGATCGACCGCCTGCACCCCGAGCCGCCGCTGGTCCCGAAAGACACTGCAGGCACCTCGCAAATGCTCGCGCAGTGGGCCGACAGCACGCTGTTCTGGACCGTGATTCCCTACACCATGCAGCCGGCCGGCATCGGTGCACTGTTCAACAACGCGCCGCCTGATGCGATAAATGATGCGATCAAGGCCTTTGCCGCCGATCGCGCGCCGTTCAGCGCCGGCATGACGCGGCAGACCCCCGCAGACGCCACGGTGGCGCTGCACACCTACCTCGGCTGGTTGGAGGCGCACCTCGCCGACGGCCGGCCCTTCCTGGTGCGCGGCGCCGCCAGCATCGCCGACTTCTCGGTCGCGCACTGCCTGTGGTTCGTGCACCGTGCGCCGCCGCTCTTGGGCATCTTCGAGCCGTTCCCGAAGGTGACCACCTGGTTCGAGCGCATGCGTGCCTTCGGCCACGGTGGCTCTACCCATTTAAGCAGCGACGAAGCCGTCGCACTGGCCGCGGGTAGCCGCAGCCACGCGCCGACGCAGGTCGAGCCCGGGCTGGGCTTCGAGGCCGGCGACGCGGTGACGGTGATGCCGACCGACTACGGCAAAGACCTGGTGGCCGGTACCCTGGTCGGCCTTAACCGCCACGAGGTCACGATCGAGCGGCGCGACGAACGCGCCGGCACTGTGCACGTGCACTTCCCGCGCGTCGGTTTCCAGATCAAGAAGGAGAAAACTGCATGAAGACTTTCAAGGGCCGCACGGCCGTGATCACCGGCGCCGGTTCGGGCTTCGGCCTGGAAGCCGCGCGCATTGCCGCGCGCGAGGGCATGAACGTGGTACTGGCCGACGTGCAGCAAGACGCACTCGACAACGCTGCGGCCGAGATCGTCGGCATGGGCAACCTGGTGCTGCCGGTGCGCATCGACGTGTCGAAAGCGGCCGAGGTCGAGGCGCTGGGCGAGGCCACGTTCAAACGTTTCGGCGCGCCGCACTTCGTCTTCAACAACGCCGGTGTCGGCGCCGGCGGGCTGATCTGGGAACACACGCTGAAAGACTGGGAGTGGGTCATCGGCGTGAACCTGATGGGCGTGGCGCATGGCGTGCGTGTGTTCACGCCGATGATGCTCGACGCCGCGAAGAAAGACCCGAAGTACGAAGGCCACATCGTCAACACCGCGTCGATGGCCGGGCTGCTGAACCCGCCCAACATGGGCGTGTACAACGTGACCAAGAATGCGGTGGTGGCGCTGTCGGAGACGCTGTACCAGGACCTGTCGCTGGTGACCGACCAGGTCGGCGCCTCGGTGCTGTGCCCGTTCTTCGTGCCCACCGGCATCACGCAGAGCGAGCGCAACCGGCCCGACGAGATGAAAGAGAAGGGCGCCAAGCCAACGCGCAGCCAGCTGATCGGCCAGGCGATGAGCGACAAGGCGGTGGGCAGCGGCAAGGTCACCGCCGCGCAGGTGGCGCAGTTCGTGTTCGACGCCATGCGCGAGCGCCGCTTCTACATCTACAGCCACCCCAAGGCGCTGGGCAGCGTGCAGACGCGCATGGAAGACATCATGGCCGCGCGCAACCCGACCGACCCGTTCGCCGCCAAGCCGCACATCGGTGCCGAGTTGCGGGCCGCGCTGCGCGCACCCGATTGATGCGCGACCGGCTCTTGCTCCCTCGCCCCTTCGGGGAGAGGGCTGGGGTGAGGGGCCGCGAGGCACCCGCATGAGCACCGACCCCCAGCCCGGCCGCGCCGAAGACATCGAACCCTTCTGGCTGGCCTACCAGCGCGCGCGCAACATCAAGGTCGAAGGCTTTTCGGCCAGCGCACTGGGCGACACGCGCATGCTGGCCGACGAGCGTGCCGAGCTGGTGCTGGCCGGAATCAAGCGCGCGCACGCCACCTTGCACCGCGACTTCCAGAAAGACCTGGACCCGTTGCCGCAGATCGGCGACCACCTGGTGGTGCTCGACGGTGCCGGCGCGCCGCGCGCGGTTCTTCGCTGCACCCATGTGGAGCTGCGCCACTTCAATGAGATCGACGATGCCTTCGCGTTCGACGCCGGCGAAGGCGACCTGAGCCTGCGCTGGTGGCTCACCGCGCACCGGCAAGACTTTGCCGAACGCGCCGAGCGCGAAGGCTTCGAGGTTGATGAGCGGGTCGAACTGGTGCTCGAATGGTTCGAGCTTGTGTGGCCGCCGGTCGAGCCCGCCGAGCCCGCCGAGGGCGTGCCCGTCAGCAACGCAGCTTGAGTGCCTGCACCGGCTTGCCGGTGGTGGCGTCGAGCACGACCAGGTTGACGTGGCGCGGATGCTCTGCCGAGCTTGCCGGCGCGGGGGTGAATGACAGCGTGACCGGCGTGCCCGGCTGCGCGGCCCAGGCCGTGACCGGCTTGTACTCGCGCACCACGAAGTCGTGCGGCAGGGTCACGCCGTGGTTCTCGCCCGCCTTGACAGACGTGCTGTGGCCGTTTTCGGTGACGGCCCAGAACGCGGCCAGCCGCGCTGGTGCATTGGCTGCAGGCTGCACCATGGCGGTGAAACGTTCGCCGTCGCGCGCGAGCGCCAGGGTCACGGTGGCGACGGCGCGGGACTTGCCGGACGAGGGCGGCGCTGCCGAGTACCACTCCTTGTGGTCGGTGCCGTCCAGCACCACCTGCGGCGTGTAGCTGAAGCGCGCGCCGTTGCTGGCCTGCTGTTGCGCCTGGCGCTGCGTGTAGGCCGGGCTGGCAAAGCGGTCTTTCCAGCCCAGACGGTCCCAGTAGTCCACGTGAAAGGCCAGGCCGACCACGTTCGGGTCGGCCTTCAGGCGTGACAGCCACTTGTCGGCAGGCGGGCAGGAGTTGCAGCCTTCGGACGTGTAGAGCTCGACCACCGGCGCCACGGTCGAGGCGCTGCGGGCGGTGCACGCGCCGCTCGTCTGTGCATTGGCCGGGGCCAGGTTCGCGGCCAAGGCCAGCGCGGTGGCGGCGTTCACCCCCCAGCGTGATAGGCGGAGTGAGAGGCGGCGTGTCGGCATGAGCGGTCCTCCGTCGGGTGTGCAGGCTTGGTCGCGGCAGCAGGGTCATTCTTACCTGCTGGCGCTGTGTCACACTGCGCCCCCCATGTCGACGGCACACCATCCAGCACCCAGCAAGAAGATTCCGATCACCATCGCCATCGTCGGCGCCGGCCCGGCGGGGCTGATGGCGGCCGAGGTGTTGTCGCTTGGGGGGTACCAGGTCGATGTGTACGACGCCATGCCGTCGGTCGGCCGCAAGTTCCTGCTGGCAGGCAAGGGCGGCCTGAACCTGACGCACAGCGAAGCGATGGCGCCGTTCGTGGCCCGCTACGGCAAGCGCCGTGAACAGATGGTGCCGCTGCTGGATGCTTTCGGCCCGCAGGCCTTGCGCGAGTGGGCTCAGGGCTTGGGCGTGGCGACCTTCGTCGGCAGCTCAGGGCGCGTGTTCCCGCAGGACCTGAAGGCCGCGCCGCTGCTGCGTGCCTGGCTGCATCGGCTGCGTGTCTCGGGGGTTCGATTCCACATGCGGCACCGCTGGGTGGCGTGGGGTGACGTGGGGGCCGAAGGTTCGGCGTCGCATGCTTTACGCTTTGCCACGCCGCTCGGCGAGGTCACGCAGCACGCCGACGCGGTGCTTCTGGCGCTCGGCGGTGCCAGCTGGGCGCGGCTCGGCTCCGACGGTGCCTGGGTGTCACTGCTCGCGCAGCGCGGCGTAACCATCGAGCCGCTGAAGCCGTCGAACTGCGGCTTCGACGTGGCGCGGATCGGCGTTCAAGGTGAGTTGCAACCCGGCTGGACCGAACACTTCCGCAGCCGCTTCGCGGGCCAGCCGCTGAAGACGGTGGCGCTCTCTTTCGAAGGATCGTTCGCGGGGGCCGACGGCGCTCTTTTCAATGCGCCGGGCGAGTTCGTCGTCACCAGCGGTGGGGTTGAAGGCAGCCTGGTCTATGCCGCGTCGGCGCTGGTCCGCGATCACATCGAGGCGCATGGAAGCGCGACGGTGCACATCGACCTGCTGCCCGGCCGCAGTACGCAGTTCGTGCACGACGAAGTGGCGCGCCCGCGCGGCTCGCGCTCCTTGTCGACGCACCTGAAGAGCCGGCTCGGCATCGACGGCGTCAAGGCGGCGCTACTGCACGAACTGCTGCCGCGCGAGGCGTTTGCCGATGCGCAGCGGCTGGCCGAAGCGATCAAGGCCCTGCCGCTGACCCTGGTGGCGCCGCGACCGATCGACGAGGCCATCAGCAGCGCCGGTGGCGTGCGCTTCGAGGCGCTCGATGCGAACCTGATGCTGCAGCAAGTGCCTGGCGTGTTCTGCGCCGGCGAGATGCTCGACTGGGAAGCGCCGACCGGTGGTTACCTGCTGACCGGCTGCTTCGCCAGCGGCGTGGTGGCTGGCCGTGGCGTGCTCGGCTTCGTGCAGGACGGCGGTGGCGAGCTGGCCACGCCGCCGGTTGCGGCCGCGGCGAGCTTGTAAGGCCGGCCATGTCCATGCGCGCGCGTGTGTTGCTGGTGTTGGCGCTGCTGCTGGTGCTGGCCACCGCGTGGCTGCGCCCGCTCGACATTGCAGCCACGCCCGAGGTCGATGCCGGCTTGAAACGCGCGCTGACCACCTTCGCCGCAGCGCGGGCGTTGAACGCGGTGATCTCGGTCGCGCAGGGCACCGAGGTGGCGGTGCAGCCGGCCGGCGTGGGCGTGACCTTCACGCCAGGTCAGGTGCTGGACCCGATCAACGACCTGGTCGAACAGTTCTCGTCGCTGATGTTGGCGGCGAGCGTGTCGTTCGGCATCCAGCGTGCGCTGCTGGGGGTGGGCCAGCATTGGGTCGTGTCCATGTTGCTGACCGTGGCGGCGCTGGCCTGGGCCGCGCTGCGCTGGCGTGGGCGCATGCCGCCGGGCTGGGCCACGCACGTGCTCGTCGGCCTGCTGCTGCTGCGCTTTGCGGTGCCGGTGGTGGCGCTGGCCAGCGAAGCGGGCTTTCGAGCCTTTCTGGCGCAGGACTATGTGGCGGGGCAGGCCAGCATCGAGCTGTCGGCCGAGCAGTTCTCGGGATTGAGCGCGCCGGCCGACCCGGCGCGGCCCGACGAAGGTGTGGCCGACCGCATGAAACGCTGGTGGTCGCAGACGGCCGACGTCGGCAAGCGCTTCGACGAGATGAAGCAGGTGGCCGCGCGCACGGTCGAGCACATCGTTCGGCTGATCGTGGTGTTCCTGATGCAGACGCTGGTGCTGCCGCTGCTGTTGATGTGGGGCTTGTGGCGGCTGGCGAAGTTGCTCGTGGTGTGGGCGACGCGCGGGGGCTGATGTCAGTGGCCTGATATCAGCGGCCTGATGTCAGCGGCCTGATGTCATTGGCCTGATAGACGCAGCGGGTGCCGTTCGCAATTCGCATCGCCGCAGCGTTCGCAGAACCAGTGCCAGCGTTTCGACGCTTCAACGACTGACGGCGGCGCGAGCGCACGCTGCACGGCGGCCAGCGCGGCGTGCGTGCGGCTGGCGCCGCTGCCGAACACCACCGACCACGGCAGGCCCGCACGGGTGAGCGCGGCGCGCACCAGCGCGTCCACCGGGGCGCGCACCTGTGGCCCGTCGCGCTGCAGGCCGTCGGGCAGCCAGGGCAGGTCGAGCGCGGTCAGCAAGGTCAACTGGCAGTGGGCGTGGTCGGCCAGTGCCTGGGCGTACACGGTGGTGTCGCCGAACACGTGTTCGCTGTAGACGGCGATCATCAGCGCGGTGGTGTCGGCGATCACGATGTCGTGCGTGCCTGCCGCAGCGTCGATGCGGCGCGTCTGTTCGGCGGCGATCGCCCGCTGCTCGTCCTTTCGCGGCGTGCGGCCGTTGTGGGCGCAGAACTCGCGCAGGTATTCGGGCACCACGGCGGAGCGGTGGCCTTGCGCAGTGAGCGACGCGCCCAACTCGTTCGCCAACGTCGTCTTGCCGGTGCTTTCGGCGCCCAGCAGCGCGACGATCAGCGGCGCGCTGCTCATCGTGCCGCCAAGCGCACCCACGCGCGCCAGCCCACCACCGACATCACCACGAACACCGCGTACAGCAGCGCCGTCAACCACAGCCCCTTGTAAGCGAACAGCGCCACGCTGACCACGTTGACCACCACCCACATCGGCCAGTTCTCGACATACTTGCGCCCCAGCAGCCATTGGCCGATGACGCTGGCGGCGGTGGGGAAGGCGTCCCACCACGGCACGTCGCTGTCGGTGGTGCTGCGCAGCAGCAGCGCGGTAGCGGGCCAGGCCAGCGCCAGCGCGGCCAGCACGCCGATGCGGCCGCGAGCCCCCAGCGAACGCACGCGCAGGGCGGCGCCGTCGGCCAGCGTGCCGTGATGCCACTGCCACCAGCCCCACAGCGCGACAACGACGAAGAAGATCTGCAGGCTCGCCTCGCCATACAGCTTGCTCTGCCAGAACAGCAGGAAGTACAGCAGCGACGCCGCGATGGCCAACGGCCAGCCTAAAGGATTGACGCGAATGTTGAACGCCACCATCGCCAGCGACAACACCAGCGCGACGATTTCGAGCCAGGTGACCGGCGCGCTCCACAAGGTGACCGCGCTCGCGAACAGCGGCTGCAGCCAGAGCAGCAGGGAGTCCATCGGGGGCAGGGGAGTACGTCGGAGACGGCGTCAGCCAAGCACGGGCCGCAGCGCCGGGCTCAACGCTTCGGCGTCGCGATCTGGACCAGGATCTCGTCGGGCTTGACCATGCCCAACTCGAAGCGGGCCTTCTCCTCGACCATCTCCAGGCCATCTTTCAGGTCGCGCACCTCGGCCAGCAGTTGTTCGTTGCGCAGCCGGCCGGCGGCATTGCTGGCCAGCTGCTCGCTCAGGCGCGAGTTCAGCTCCATCACGCGCGGCACGCCGGCCTTGCCGAACCAGAGTTCGGTGTGCACCAGCCCCAGCAGGACCAGCAGACCGAAGGTGAGGTAGCGCATGGTGGCGAATGGCTGCTGCAGCAGGATCAGCGCAGGTTGTAGAACGCGCCGCGGCCGGGGTAGCTGGCCACGTCGCCCAGGTCTTCTTCGATGCGCAGCAACTGGTTGTACTTGGCCATGCGGTCGCTGCGGCTCATCGAGCCGGTCTTGATCTGGCCGGCGTTGGTGCCTACCGCGATGTCGGCGATGGTCGAGTCTTCGGTCTCGCCAGAGCGGTGGCTGATCACCGCGGTCCAGCCGGCGCGTTTGGCCATCTCGATCGCGGCAAAGGTTTCGGTCAGGGTGCCGATCTGGTTGATCTTGATCAGGATCGAGTTGGCGATGCGCTTCTCGATGCCTTCCTTCAGGATCTTGGTGTTGGTGACGAACAGGTCGTCACCCACCAGTTGCACCTTGCTGCTCAGGCGGTCGCTCAATGTCTTCCAGCCGTCCCAGTCGTTTTCGGCCATGCCGTCTTCGATGCTGATGATTGGGTACTTGTCGACCCAGGTGGCGAGGATGTCGGTCCACTCCGGCGCCGACAAGGTGAGCCCTTCACCGGACAGCACGTACTTGCCGTCCTTGAAGAACTCGCTGGCCGCGCAGTCCAGCCCGATCGCGATCTGCTCGCCGGCCTTGTAGCCGGCCTTGTCGATCGCCTCCAGGATCATCTGGATAGCCGCCTCATGGCTGGCCACGCTGGGCGCAAAACCGCCTTCGTCACCGACCGCCGTGCTCATGTGCTTGTCGTGCAGGATCTTCTTCAGCGCATGGAACACCTCGGCGCCATAGCGCACCGCTTCGCGAAAGCTCGGCGCGCCGACCGGGATGATCATCAGCTCCTGCAGGTCGAGGTTGTTGTTGGCGTGGGCGCCGCCGTTGATCACGTTCATCATCGGCACCGGCATCTGCATGCCGCCCGAGCCGCCGAAGTAGCGGTACAGCGGCAGCCCGCTTTCTTCGGCCGCGGCGCGCGCCACCGCCATGCTGACGGCCAAGGTGGCGTTGGCACCGAGGCGGCTCTTGTTGTCGGTGCCGTCCAGGTCGATCAAGGTGCGGTCCAGGAAGGCCTGCTCGGAGGCGTCGAGCCCCAGCACCGCTTCGCTGATTTCGGTGTTGACGTGTTCGACTGCCTTCAACACGCCCTTGCCGAGGTAGCGCGACTTGTCGCCGTCGCGCAGCTCGATCGCCTCGCGCGAGCCGGTGGATGCGCCCGAAGGCACGGCAGCGCGGCCCATCGTGCCCGACTCGAGCAGCACGTCGCATTCGACGGTGGGGTTGCCGCGGCTGTCGAGAATTTCGCGTCCGACGATGTCAACGATGGCACTCATTCATCTACCTCTTGGTTTGGGTTTCAGCAGGAAAAGTGATTCTCTAACAAGGGCTGCTTCTTGATGACCCGGTCCAGCGCCAGCAATTGTTCGAGCAGCGCGCGCATGTGCTTGAGCGGCACGGCGTTCGGGCCGTCGCTCATCGCATTCGCCGGGTCGGGGTGGGTTTCCATGAACACACCCGCCACACCGACGGCAATGGCGGCGCGCGCCAGCACCGGCACGAACTCGCGCTGGCCGCCCGAACTGGTGCCCTGGCCACCGGGCAACTGCACGGAATGCGTGGCGTCGAAGACCACCGGCGCACCGGTCTCGCGCATGATCGCGAGCGAGCGCATGTCGCTCACCAGGTTGTTGTAGCCGAAGCTCACACCGCGTTCGCAGGCCATGAAGTTGTCTTCGGGCAGGCCCTTCTCGCGTGCGGCAGCGCGGGCCTTGTCGATCACGTTCTTCATGTCGTGGGGCGCGAGGAACTGGCCCTTCTTGATGTTTACCGGCTTGCCGCACTGCGCCGCGGCGCGAATGAAGTCGGTCTGGCGGCAGAGGAAGGCCGGCGTCTGCAGCACGTCGACGACTGCGGCGACGGCTGCGATCTCGTCTTCGCTGTGCACGTCGGTCAGCACCGGCACCTTCAGTTCGCGCTTCACCTTGGCCAGGATCTCGAGGCCTCTTTCCATGCCGGGGCCGCGAAAGGTGCTGCCGCTGGAGCGGTTGGCCTTGTCGTAGCTGGACTTGAAGATGAACGGGATGCCCAGCGCCGTGGTCATCTCCTTGAGTTGGCCCGCCACGTCCATCTGCAGTTGTTCGGATTCGACGACGCAGGGGCCGGCGATCAGGAAGAACGGCCGATCGAGGCCGACTTCAAACCCGCAGAGCTTCATGCGGCCACCTTCTCAACCCGCTCCGCCTGGTGCTTCAACGCCGCCTGGATGAACGACTTGAACAGCGGGTGCCCGCCCCAGGGCGTGGACTTGAACTCCGGGTGGAACTGCACGCCCATGAACCACGGGTGCACGCTGCGCGGCAGCTCGACGATCTCGGTCAGCTTCTCGCGCTGCGTCAGCGCCGAGATCACGAGGCCGGCTTCGGTGAGTTTGTCGAGGTAGTTGACGTTCGCTTCATAACGGTGGCGGTGGCGCTCATTGACCACGTCGCCGTAGATTTCGTGCGCCAAGGTGCCGGGCTTCACGTCGGAACTCTGCGCGCCCAGGCGCATCGTGCCGCCCAGGTCGGACTGCGCGCTGCGTTTCTGGATCGAACCGTCGGCGTCTTGCCATTCGTCGATCAGCGCGATCACCGGGTGTTTGGTGTCGGGCTCGAACTCGGTGCTGTTCGCGCCGGTCAGCCCGGCCTTGTGGCGCGCAATCTCGATCGTTGCGACCTGCATGCCCAGGCAGATGCCGAGGTAGGGAATCTTGTGCTCGCGCGCGTACTGCGCCGCCAGCACCTTGCCCTCGACACCGCGCTTGCCGAAGCCGCCCGGCACGAGGATGGCGTCGAACGCGGACAGCTTGTCGATGTTGGCCACGTTCAGGTTCTCGGAGTCGACGTACTCGATCTTCACGCGCGAATGGTTGTGAATGCCGGCGTGGCGCAGCGCCTCGTTGAGCGACTTGTACGAGTCGGACAGGTCGACATACTTGCCGCACATCGCGATCGTGACCTCGGTCTGCGGGTGCTCGACCTCGTGCACCAGCTTGTCCCATTGGCGCAGATCGGCGGCCTTGGTGAGCAACTGCAGTTTCATGCAGATCAGCTCATCCAGTTGCTGCTCGTGCAGCATGCGCGGCACCTTGTAGATGGTGTCCACGTCCCACATCGAGATGACACCCTGCAGCGCCACGTTGGTGAAGAGCGAGATCTTGTCGCGCTCGTCGTTGGGGATTTCGCGGTCGGCGCGACACAGCAGCGCGTCGGGCTGGATGCCGATTTCGCGCATCTTCTGCACCGTGTGCTGGGTCGGCTTGGTCTTGAGTTCGCCCGCGGCGGCGATCCACGGCACGTAGGTCAGGTGCACGAAGGCCGAGTTGTTCGGTCCGGCGCGCAGGGCCATCTGGCGCACCGCTTCGAGGAAGGGCAGCGATTCGATGTCGCCCACCGTGCCGCCGATCTCGACGATGGCCACATCGACATCGTTGGCGCCGCGCTTGACGAATTCCTGGATCTCGTTGGTGACGTGCGGGATCACCTGCACCGTCTTGCCC
>JANMYQ010000109.1:0-2682 GCA_031382215.1 Methylibium sp. | reverse complement strand
CGCACCACCTCGATGCCGGCCAGCACGCCGTAGTTGCCGTCGAACTTGCCGCCGGTGGGCTGGGTGTCGATGTGGCTGCCGGTCACGATCGGCGGCAAGGCGTTGTTGCGGCCGGGGCGGCGCAGGAAGCCGTTGCCTATTCTGTCGATCGTGACGGTCATGCCCGCTTCACGCGCCCATCGGCTGACCAGATCGCGGCCTTGTTTGTCCAGGTCGGTCAAGGTGAGCCGGCAGACCCCGCCCTTGGGCGTGGCGCCGATCTTGGCCAGCTCCATCAACGAAGCCCACAGGCGCGGGCCGTCGATGCGCAGCTTTTCGATGTCGTGTTTGACCTTGGTGTCCATGGTTCGCTCCTTGCGTTTCAGCGCGCCACCGCCGTCGGCGCCTGCATCTGCGCGCGCAGCTTCATCGCGTCGAAGTTGGCGCCGAACGGCGGCCGCTTCAGGTAGCGGCCCGCGCCCTGCACGGCGCGCAGCTCGCCGTTCGAATACACCACCCTGCTCTGGCTGATCGTGGTCGTCGGCACGCCCATGACCTGGCGGCCTTCGAAGATGTTGAAGTCGACCTTGCTGTGCTGCGTCTTGACCGAGATCGTCTTGTGGCCCTGCGGGTCCCACACCACCAGGTCGGCGTCGGCACCGGCGCTGATGCTGCCCTTCTGTGGGTACAGGTTGAAGATGCGCGCGGTGTTGGCCGACGTGATCGCGACGAACTCGCTCGGCGTGAGCCGGCCGGTGTTGACTCCGGCGTCCCAGATCACCGCGAGGCGTTCTTCGATGCCGCCACAGCCGTTCGGGATCTTCGCGAAGTTCTCTTTGCCCGCCGCCTTCTGCTCGGCGCAGAACACGCAGTGGTCGGTCGCGGTGGTGTGCAGGCTGCCGGCTTGCAGGCCACGCCACAGGAACTCCTGGTGCGTCTTGGGGCGGAACGGCGGGCTCATCACGTGCGCCGCGGCGGCCGTGAAGTCGGGGTTGCGGTAGACGCTGTCGTCCACCACCAGGTGGCCGGCAAGCACCTCGCCGTACACGCGCTGACCGCGCGCACGCGCACGCGCAATCGCTTCGGCCGACTCGATGCACGACACGTGCACCACGTAGATCGGCACGCCCAGCACGTCGGCAATGGCGATCGCGCGGTTCGCGGCTTCGCCCTCGACCATCGGCGGGCGCGACAGCGGGTGGCCTTCGGGGCCGGTGATGCCCATCTTGGCGACCTCTTGCTGCAGCAGGAACACCAGTTCGCCGTTCTCGGCGTGCACCGTCGGCATGGCGCCGAGTTCGAGTGCGCGGCGGAAGCTGTTCACCAGCGTTTCGTCGTCGCACATGATGGCGTTCTTGTAGGCCATGAAGTGCTTGAAGCTGTTCACGCCTTCGTCGTGCACCAGCGTGCCCATGTCGCGCCGCACCGACTCGTCCCACCACGTCACCGCGACGTGGAAGCCGTAGTCGGCGGCCGACTTCTCAGCCCAGCCGCGCCACATCTTGAACGCTTCCATCAGCGACTGCTTCGGGTCGGGGATCACGAAGTCAATGATGCTGGTGGTGCCACCCGCCAAGCCCGCGGCCGTGCCGGTGAAGAAGTCGTCGACCGCGACCGTGCCCATGAAGGGCAGTTGCATGTGGGTGTGCGGGTCGATGCCGCCGGGCATCACGTACTGACCGCCGGCGTCGACCACCTGCGCACCTGCAGGCGCCTGCAGGTTCTCACCGACAGCGGCGATCGTGCCGCCCGTGCACAGCACATCGGCGCGGAACTGGCGGTCGGCGTTGACGACCGTACCGCCACGAATCAACACAGCACTCATATTCACACTCCTTTGCAGATCGTCGCGCCTCTTGCTCCCTCGCCCCTTTGGGGAGAGGGTTGGGTGAGGGGCGGGCGCACGCGCCACCGTTGCCGGCCCTCACCCCAGCCCTCTCCCAGAGGGAGAGGGAGAAAAACCTCACCCGCTGCTCGCCATCGGGTTGTTCGGGTGCGTCGTCCAGTTCGCAACCTGGCCCGTCACCACCTTGCCGGTGCGCAGATCCACCTCGCCGGGTTTCAAGCTGCGCAGCGTAATGCATTGCGGCACCGGGCAGACGCAAACGCACAAATTGCAACCGACGCACTCTGCCTCGTTCACTTCGAAATGGCGCTGGCCGTCCTTGGTCGCGAAGATGGCCTGGTGCGAGGTGTCTTCGCACACCACGTGGCAACGGCCGCACTGGATGCACAGGTCCTGGTCGATCACCGCCTTGTCGATGTGGTTCAGGTTCAGCTGGTTCCAGTTTGTGACCGTCGGCACTGCCCTGCCCACCATCTGATTCACCGAGGTGTAGCCCTTCTCATCCATGAAGTGCGACAGCCCGTCGCACAGGTCGCGCACGATCTTGAAGCCATAGACCATCGCCGCGGTGCACACCTGCACATTGCTGGCGCCCAAAGCGATGAACTCGGCCGCGTCGCGCCAGGTGGTGATGCCGCCGATGCCCGAGATCGGCAGCCCGGCGGTGGCCGGGTCGCGCGCGATCTCGGCCACCATGTTCAGCGCCATCGGCTTGACCGCCGGGCCGCAGTAACCACCATGCGAGCCGCGCCCGTCGGTGCTGGGGTTCATCACCATCGTGTCGAGGTTGACGCTGATGATGGAGTTGACGGTGTTGATCAGACTCACCGCGTCGGCGCCACCCGCCTTGGCCGCAC
>JANMYQ010000100.1:0-4225 GCA_031382215.1 Methylibium sp. | reverse complement strand
GGATCGGCGCGTTCCTGCGCATCGAGCAGGCGCTCGTAATCTTCACGCGGGAACTTGGCGTCGATCGGCAGCCACAGCGGCGCACCATCGCTGCGCTGGCCCGGCAGGCGAATCGCGAACTCGACGCGCTCAGTGCTGCCCGGCACCGTCGCGACATTGGTGGCGAACTGTTCGGGCGTCAGCACCTGTTCGAGCAGGCCGGCGAGCTGCACCTCGCCGAAGATGCCGCGCGTTTTGACGTTGGTGAGCACGCGGTTCAACGAACCGACATCGCGCGCCAGCGATTGCATCTCGCCCAGGCCCTTGTGCACTTGCTCGAGGCGGTCGGCGACTTGCTTGAAGCTCTCGCCCAGGCGCTGCTCCAGCGTGGCGTGCAACTTTTCATCGACGGTCGCGCGCATCTGTTCCAGGCGCTGGCTGTTGTCGGCCTGGATCGCGCTGAGCTTGGCCTCGACCGTTTGCCGCACCTCGGCCATGCGCTTGTCGTTGCCCTCGGCCAATGCGCGCAACTGCTCGGCTTGCGCCTGACCAAAGCGGTGCAGCGCGGCGTCTTGCGCTTCGCGTGCACTGCGGGTCTGCTCGGCCAGGCCTTGCTGCATCGCGGCGAGTTGGGTGCGGAAGGAATCGATCTGCTCGTTCTGCGTGCGCGCCACGTCGCCCGATTGGGCCAGCAGGGCTTGCTGCATCGACGACAGGTTTTGCGCCAGCTCTTGCCGCGTGCCGCGCGCGCTGTCTTGCACGTCGCCGCGCAAGTTGCGCTCTAACCGATCGGCGCTGCCACTGTCGGCGCGGCGCAGCGCCAGCCACAACAAAAGCAACACCGCCAGGCCCAGCAGCGCGAGCTGGGCAATCGAAATCCAGGAAGCCATGCCGGGATTGTCGCCGCAGGCGGCGGGGTCAGCTCTGGGTTGGATCGAGGGGCGAGCGGCTGGCGGACAGAGCTTCGACGCGCGGCAGGGGGCACCTGGACCGTTACGATGAAGAACCACCGTTCTCGGGAACCAGATGCTCTGGGATGCGCAACCCTGTGCGTTCATCGTCCCAGGCCATCGCACTCATTCGCCAGCCGCCGGGTGTTGAGACAAACTGCGTGGAAATCATGCCTCGAGCCTCGAACGGAACACCCTTCATCGTGCCCGACTTCTCGTAGGCGCTGAAGCGCTGGGCAACGTTGCCAAAGATTTGCGTTGACTCAGAAAGCTCCGCCTCTCGAAAGCGCGTCAGATCGCCCGCACGCACCATGGCGAGGCGAGGTTCGATGAACTGAGAAACACCCGAGACTTCCGGTGTTGTACTCGTGTTCTTTACGAGAAGACCCGCGTCGATGAACAGCCCGCGGATGTTCTCGTACGGCGGAACTTCACCGGGTTCGAATGAGACAGCTCGAAAGAATTCGGACGTCAAATGATCGAGCTGCGCCTTCACGCCCGCGTACTCCGATCGGCTCATGGATCACCTCACCTCCGCGCCTGAGTGCGGGCATTGTGCGCCCGGATCATGAGTGACGCCCGACGTTAGCGCTCAGCATCCTGCGAAGGCGGTCGGCTGGAACAACGAGTTGGAACGCATTCCATACCCAACGCACCAAACTAACGCCGCCAACCACAGCAAGCGCCAAGGTTGCCAAGCTGAGCCAGCCTGACGGGGCGCTACGCGCAACAAGCGCTTTGCGCTCGGAGGCGACAGAACCCTCGGTATGAAACGACACGCGCCAGAACTTGGAGTCGATGTACGGCCCAACCTGTACTGAAGCGGACACCAACTCGTGCGGCCACTCTGCGGAGACTGGCTCCTGCGAAACAAGCGCCGCAGAAAGTTGCCCCGAGAGTTCAGCCATTGCCTCGCGCGATCCGACCACCATAAGGCCGTTTTCGCGACCTACGTAGGCGAACAGTTTGAGCGGTGACGAGAGTTCGGCCATGCGTTCTAGACAAGATGGCTTCGTGAGCCAGGGTGGCCCGCCCCCTGCAATACCGTAGGTTGCAGGCACAAGGCCTGCCGAGCTACACCAATGCACCGGGCCGATGGTCGGCCGGGTCGTTGCCAACTTGCGAGGAGACGGGCCATGGGTAAATCTATCACCAGCAGCGTGTACGTCGGCCTTGATGTGCACAAGGACAGCATCGACATCGCCGTGGCTGAGGCCGGCCGCGAGGGCCAGGTGCGCCACGTCGGCAGCATCGGCGGCGATCTGGCCGCGTTGGACAAGGCACTGCGCAAGCTCATCGGCCGCGGCGCGCCGCTGCACATCGTCTATGAGGCCGGCCCCTGCGGCTTCGTCATCTGGCGCCACTTAAGCGCGCAGGGCCTGGCCTGCGAAGTCGTGGCGCCCTCATCGATCCCCAAGCGCTCGGGCGACCGCGTGAAGACCGACCGCCGCGATGCCATCCTGCTGGCGCGCCTGGCGCGCGCCGGTGAACTCACCGCCGTGCGCGTGCCCGACGCTGCCGACGAAGCCGTGCGCGACCTGGTGCGCGCGCGTGAGGACGCGGTGGGCGAGTGCCGCAACGCGCGCCACCGTTTGAAGGCCCTGCTGCTGCGCAACGGCATCGCGTATGCCGGCAAGACGGCCTGGACCGCAGCCCACCTGCGCTGGCTGGCCACGCTGAAGATGGCCCACGCCGCGCAGCAGATCGGGTTTCAGGAGTACCTGCATGCCAGTACCGAGGCCACGGCGCGCATCGCGCGGCTCGAGCAGGCGCTGCGCGACGCGCTGCCCGAGTGGGCCTTGAAGCCTTTGGTGCAGGCGCTGCAAGCGCTGCGCGGGGTGCAGCTCGTCGCAGCGATGACGCTGGTGGCCGAGTTGCAGGACTTGGTGCGCTTCGAGCACCCGCGCAAGCTGATGGCCTATGTCGGCCTGGTGCCGGGGGAGCACTCGTCGGGGCCGAAGCGGCGCCAAGGCAGCATCACCAAGGCCGGCAACAGCGCGGCGCGGCGCATGCTCGTCGAGGTCGCGTGGCACTACCAGCACAGCCCGCGCGTCACGCCGATCATCGCCACGCGGCAGGACCAGCTGCCCAAGGGCGTCACCGATATCGCCTGGGCCGCGCAGTTGCGGCTGAACGCGAAGTTCAAGCGCCTGGTGGCGCGCCGGGTGATGAAGACCAAGGCGGTGGTGGCGGTGGCGCGCGAGCTCACGGGCTTTGTGTGGGCCATCGGGCGCGAGGTGCAAACCTCGGGCTGGCCCGGTGTGCCGATCGTCGATGCGTCGGCGCACTGAGTCGCGGCGCGAATTCAAATACGCTGGTCAAAGAAGAAGAAGTCAGGAGGTGCACCACCGACAGTACCGCTTCGATGCCGGAGGGGGAACGCGGCACAGCCGCGGCCACTGGGGAACCCTCGAAATCGTTATTGGTGGGCCCTGCGTGCGCAAGCGCGCAGCGCGATCTCAGTCCCTAGAGCGAAGGCAGCCCCGCGACGTAAATCTGTCTTGAGGTACCCAACCCTCGCATATCAGCATGAACAACCGTCGCACATCCTTCACGGGTGGCAACCACAGGCTCCGTCGCGTTCCCCGTCCGGCAACGGGTATCGATCACCACTGCGGGCGCAGAGGAATTCGTGCGGCTACTTGACAGAGAGAAGCCATATCAGCACCTGCACTGGTTCTATTGGAAAAGCTACAGCACCTGGCTCACCGGCATGGGCCTCTTCACGGTGCTGTACCTGTTCAACGCCAGCACCTTCCTGATCGACAAGCGCGTGCACGATTGGTCGCCCGCGGCGGCCATCGCCGCGGCGCTGGGCTTCCTGGTCGTGTGCTGGATCGTGTACGACGTGATCTGCCGCGCCTTCGGGCAACGCAAGCACGGCGACTTGATCGTCGGCCTGGGCGTCACGGCCTTCGTCGTCTTCGCGTCGTGGCTGGCCTGCCAATGGTTTGCCGGGCGCGCGGCCTTTGTATTGGTGGGCGCGATGCTGGCCACCTCGATGAGCGCCAACGTCTTCGTCTGGATCATTCCCGGCCAACGCAAGGTGGTCGCGCAATTGAAGGCCGGCCAGGCGGTGGACCCGATCCACGGCTGGCGTGCCAAACAGCGCAGCGTGCACAACACTTACTTCACGCTGCCGGTGTTGATCGCGATGCTGTCCAACCACTACGGCTGGCTCTACGCGGGGCCGAACAACTGGCTCGTGCTGGTGCTGCTGATGCTGGCCGGCGCGCTGATTCGCCACAGCTTCGTGGCCCGCCACAAGGCCCTGGTGCAGGGGCGGCGTGTGCCGT
>JANMYQ010000098.1:0-3065 GCA_031382215.1 Methylibium sp. | reverse complement strand
TCAAGCCTGCTCCAGGGAGAGTTGTTTTGCGGGGCCTAACATAAAGCTAAGCGGACGCCAACAGCGTGGCGCGCTGGACGGCGAGCGCAAAATGGGCCAAAGGCCCAGCGCTCGATGGCCGGCGCGCCACGCTGTTGGCGTGTCGCGTGAGCGCTAGGTTAGGTTGCACGCTTTCCGGTCGATTGATCCAGAAGCCGCGGTGCGATATCTAGGATGTCTTGTGCGATCTTCAGGATAATAAAATAGGGCAATGGCAAACCACCCATGAGGTGGGAAAGTAGCTGCCGCACGGCCTCGTCGTTGCTATTGACATCCGTAGTGGAGTTTCCTGCCGCAGACGGGTGTGAACCATCTAGAGTATTGGCAACCCGCTTAACTAGCATTTCGCGAGAGAGCGACACGGTGGTCATTTTTTGACCCGAAACCTGACTTGGGTAGCTTAGTCGAACAACCTCGGCCCCAAGCCAATGAGCGTAATTGCATCGCTTCTGTTGTTCTGTGCCCAGTGCCGCAACCATCGGTTGCTCGAAGGCGGTGGAGACATGCAATAGTTTGACAGTTCAATGGCGCCGTCAGCCCTTCGCATTGATTGCGCGCCAATTGTGAATGGGCTGTTGGCGTCAATTGCGCCGGACCGACCGGCCAGCATGCCATTGCTGGCAAAGGTGACAACTCCGCCAGGCATGTACGAGAAGACAAAGCTGTAGCCTCTTGCCGCACGCATTACTTTTTTGGCTGGTAACGCGGTCTTGAAGGCTAGTGTCGATTCGAACCTTGGTTCCAAAGTTGGTAGCACGGTCTTGAGCTCTGACCAGACGCGAAGAGAGTGGGAGAGATCTAGCAGTGCGACGTGATCGTGATTACGCACCGAGATCTCGTAATGACGACGCAATCGTTCAAGTTGGAGAAGGACCGTGCGCATGTGCAACCTAGACAAGATGGCTTCGCGAGTTCGGGTGGCCCGCACCCTGCAACGCCGTAGGTTGCAGGCACAGGGCCTGCCGAGCTACACCAATGCACCGGGCCGATGGTCGGCCAGGTCGTTGCCAACTTGCGAGGAGACGGGCCATGGGTAAATCTATCACCGCCAGCGTGTACGTCGGCCTGGACGTGCACAAGGACAGCATCGATATCGCCGTAGCCGAAGCCGGCCGCGAGGGCGAAGTGCGCCACGTGGGCAGCATTGGCGGCGATCTGGCCGCGCTGGACAAGGCGCTGCGCAAACTCATCAGCCGCGGCGCGCCGTTGCACATCGTCTATGAGGCCGGGCCGTGCGGCTTCGTCATCTGGCGCCACCTGTACGCGCAGGGCCTGGCCTGCGAGGTCGTCGCGCCGTCGTCGATCCCCAAGCGCTCGGGCGACCGCGTCAAGACCGATCGCCGCGATGCGATCCTGCTGGCCCGCTTGGCGCGCGCCGGAGAACTCACCGCCGTGCGCGTGCCCGATGTGGCCGACGAAGCCGTGCGTGACCTCGTTCGCGCACGCGAGGACGCGGTGCGCGAATGCCGCAACGCGCGCCACCGGCTCAAGGCCCTGCTGCTGCGCAACGGCATCGCGTACACCGGCAAGACGGCCTGGACGGCCGCGCACCTGCGTTGGCTGGCCACGCTCGAGCTGGCGCACAGCGCGCAGCAGATCGGGTTTCAGGAATACCTGCATGCCATCACCGAGGCCACGGCGCGCATCGCGCGCCTGGAGCAGGCGCTGCGCGATGCGTTGCCCGAGTGGACCTTGAAGCCTTTGGTGCAGGCGCTGCAAGCGCTGCGCGGGGTGCAGCTCGTCGCCTCGATGACCCTGGTGGCGGAGCTGCAGGACTTTGTGCGCTTCGCCAATCCGCGCCAGTTGATGAGCTATGTGGGCCTGGTGCCGGGCGAACATTCCTCGGGGCCGAAGCGGCGCCAGGGCAGCATCACCAAGGCCGGCAACAGCGCGGCGCGGCGCATGTTGGTCGAAGTGGCCTGGCACTACCAGCACAACCCTCGCGTGAGCCCGATCATTGCCAAGCGCCAGGACGATCTGCCCAAGGCCGTGACCGATATCGCCTGGAAGGCGCAGTTGCGGCTGAACGCGAAGTTCAAACGCCTTGTGGCACGGCGGGTGATGAAGACCAAGGCAGTGGTGGCGGTGGCGCGCGAACTGGCGGGGTTTGTGTGGGCCATCGGGCGCGAGGTGCAGACCTCGGGCTGGCAGGGCATCGATACCGACGCTGCGGCGGCGCTGTCGCACTGAGCAGCAGCGCGAATTCAAATACGCTGGTCAAGGAAGAAGAAGTCAGGAGGTGCGCAACCGACAACTCGCTTCGATGCCGGAGGGGGAACGCGGCGCAGCCGCGGCCACTGGGGAACCCTCGAAAACGTTATTGGTGGGCCCTGCGTGCGCGAGCATGCAGTGCGATCTCAGACCCTAGAGCGAAGGCAGCCCCGCGACGTAAATCTGTCTTGAGGTACCAACCCTCGCATATCAGCATGAACAACCGTCGCACATCCTTCACGGGTGGCAACCAAGTGCTCCGTCGCGTTCCCCGTCCGGCAACGGGTTTGCGTCACCACTGCGGCCGCAGATACATTCGTGCGGCCTCTTGACAGAGAGAAGCCATATCAACGTTTGAGTTAAGCGGCAGACACCGGTACCCCGGTGGATGTCCGCTTGACCGAAGGGTTAGGTTTCCGTTACCGCAGCTTGGCGGCAATCTGCTCAAACAACTTCTGCCTCATGAAGCTCTTAACTTGAGGCTGATCTTCTTCACGAGTAAAGAAGCCCACTTGCTGTGCCTGAAGCCCAACATTGACGCTGACTTCGGCCTTTGCGGGACTAACAGGGCGAAAGTTGACGGTGTAGTTGCTCCTGTAGGTCTTTCCAAGGAACACCGTGCCGGCAATAGACAATTCCTTTGCATCGACTGTTCTGAACTCAGTGACCATGATCGCCGAACTCTTGTCGAGTACCTTGAACGTTGCGTCAGCTGAAAGCGATGCCTGTGTTGCGGACCAGACGCGATCAACTGGCGCATCGAACACCATGGAAGAGGGGGCTTGAGCTGTTGCGGTCGGAATGTGACTGATGTT
>JANMYQ010000066.1:0-1998 GCA_031382215.1 Methylibium sp. | reverse complement strand
CGCCGGTTTCGAGCAGGCCCTGCAGCGTGAGGTTTTCGCCCATCGAACCGGGCGGCAGCACCTCGTCCCACGCCGCCGCCTTCGCCTGTGCACGCACCGTCTGCCAGAAGCCGTAGTGTTCGACCGGGTAGGCATAGACCGCCTTGCTCAACCCGCCGTGGACCGACAGATCGGCCTGCTCGTCGCCGGCCAGGCCCATCGCCCGCACCTCGACCGGCCCGGCCACACTGCGCTTGACGATGCCGCTCATCACCTCGCGCCCGTCGATGACGAGCGGGCGGGCGGAAGCGGTGTTCAGGCTGAGCAGGGTGGTGGCCATCGCACTCAGGAAGCGGCCTTGTAGCCGCGGTGCCCCGCCGCCAAGCGGCGCCCCTTCGGCCCACCGACCCAATCGACGAACAGCTTGCCGGCCGGGTGGTTGGCACGGAACGGGCGCATCACGTGCACTTGCTCGACGAGCAACGGGTCGGCGTCGACCAGCACCGCCAGCGGCACGCCGCCGTACGCCGCCCAGACGCCGCGCTCGACCAGCGCGTAGGCGTTGAGCGCACGCGCCTGCGCCGCCAGGCCAATCGCCGTCTCGGCCATCGTGTACCAGGGCGCTGCCGGCGTGGCCTTGGCGCCGCGCCACAGCGCCTGCTCGGCAAGGTGGGTGCCGGAACCGTCGTTGGCCGACAGGAAACTCAGCAAGCCGGGTGTCGCGCCCGCCATCTCGCGGATCTGGGCCAGCGCCTGCGCCACGTCCGTGCCCCCTTTGATGCCGGCCGGGTCGCGCAGCTTGCCCTTGGCCGCCGGGCCGACGATCACGTATTCGCCGCGGGCGACGAGGCGGCGGTCGTGAACGAGGGTCTGTTTTTCGAGCTTGGCCTCGGCCTCCGGGGCGTTGCACAGCGCCGCGTCGATTTCACCGCGCTCCACGGCGGCCAGCAACGCCAGAGCCGGGCTGCGCAGCAATTGCACGGCAACGCCGGTGTCGCGGCCGAAGCCCTGCTGCAGCGCTTGCGCCAGCCCGGAGTCCACGAGTGCGTTGTCGGCGCCCAGACGCAAAGGGTCGGACAGCGAGCGGCGTTGTTGGCCCCAGGCGGAAGACAGCGGCGCAACGAGGCTGCACAGCAGGAAAGATCGGCGGCGAGTCATGGCGCCGATTATTGCGTCGCGGCGCAAAAAGAGGCGCCGGGTCGGGACAGGGCCGAGCCCTGAACAGCCTCGCATGACGCCATGCCGGAATTGCATGACCCCCCGAATTCCGGTGGTTACGACGACATTACACTCGGCCGACAATTCTTCGAAGGAGCTGGCCCGTAGACGCACGCGCCCCACCCGGGCTTGGGCGTGAAACCCGCTGTAACCCACCCGTTGCGGCAGGGGGCCCAGCCCCCATGCCCACTGCGGCATTGGGCAAGTCGCTTCAGGCCTGTGCCCTGCAGGCTGCGCCGGTTTGCCCAATCCCGCTTTTTGCCTTCAATGATTGGAACTCCGATGAACCGTCCCGTGCTTGAAGGCTTGCGCCTGAACGTCCCCGCCTACGTTCGCCACGCCAAGCTCATCGACTGGGTGGCCCGCATGGCCGCCCTGACCGAAGCGAAAGATGTCTACTGGTGCGACGGCAGCACGGCCGAGTACGACCGCTTGTGCGCACAGCTCGTCGCCGCCGGCACGTTCAAGAAGCTCAACCCCGAGCTGCGCCCGAACAGCTATCTCGCCTGCAGCAGCCCGAGCGACGTGGCGCGTGTCGAAGACCGCACTTTCATCTGCTCGGTCAAGCAGGAAGACGCCGGTCCGACCAACCACTGGATGGCCCCCGAGCAGATGCGTGCGCTGTTGCAGGCCGGCCAGCCCGACGGCACGCCGGCGCTGTTCAAAGGCAGCATGCGCGGCCGCACGATGTACGTGGTGCCGTTCTCGATGGGGCCACTGGGTTCGCCGATCGCCCACATCGGCGTCGAGCTCTCCGACAGCGCGTATGTCGCCGTCAACATGCAGATCATGACCCGCATG